>JAGGWN010000008.1 GCA_021157415.1 Bacteroidales bacterium
ACCACATCATCAATCTGTTCCATTTCTCCTTTCCATGACTCGAAGGTTTCATTGAGGATGGCTTTTTGCTCGGTCATAGGCTTGGTGCTGACACGCAGGAGAAGCTCTTTCAATGCTTTATATTTTAACTTTTTACCCTGGGGGCCCCCAAATTGATCGGCATATCCATCGGAAAAGATATAGAAAGCATCCCCGGGCAGGATCTCAACTTTGTGGTTGGTAAAAGGATCCATACGCACATGGATGGCCACCGGCATCTTATCCCCCTTAATCTCGAAAAGTTCTCTGTTACGGATGTAGTACAGGGGGTTGTTGGCGCCTGCAAAATGCAGAATGTTTTTCTTCTTGTCGATTACGCATAAAGCCATATCCATGCCGTCTTTGGCTTCTCCGGGCTGTCCTTTTTGTTGCAGAGCCTCGATGACATGATAGCGGAGCTTGTTGAGGATGAGATCGGCTTTCAGCACCCGGTTTTCACGCACCACCTCATTGAGGAAGGCGATGCCCAGCATGCTCATGAAAGCTCCGGGTACGCCATGACCGGTACAGTCGGCGGCCGCCACAATGATCTTGTCTTTCACTTCCGCCGCCCAGTAAAAGTCGCCGCTGACAATATCCCTCGGTTTGAAAAGGATAAAATACTCCCTCATGAGTTGTTTCAGCTTTTCCTGCCGGGGTAAGAGAGAGTGCTGAATCCGTTCGGCATACAGGATGCTGTCGGTAATCTCTTTCTTCTGGATGGCGATCTGGTCGCGCTGTGCTTCTGCCAGATCACGTTGTGCCTGTATCTCTTTATTGGCTTCTTCCAGTTCACGGGTGCGCTCGCGTACCTGTTGCTCGAGAAGCTTTTTTTGGCGTTCTATGGTTTTAACCCGCCATTTATACAGGGCAAAGATGATCAACAGGGAGACAAGTATGGCGAGAAGCCGGAACCATCCCGTTTGCCAGAAAGGCTTGCGTATCTCAAACGGAAAACTGCGTGTGTAGCTCCAGATATTGTCCTTGCCTTTGGCACGGTACACAAACGTGTATTCTCCCGGCTTCAGGTTGGTGTAATAAGCTTTGTAATCTTTTCCCCTGCGGATAATATCGAAGCTGCCTTTGTTTACACGCAGATAGTACTCATATTCGATAGACCGTTCGTCTGAGAAAAAGAGTCCGGACACCTCGAACACCAGATTGTTCTCATTGTATTTCAGACGTATGCCGGGAATCCTTTCGATCTCCTTTCCGTTTACGGTGATTTTCTCGAGATAGCACCGCGGAGAATAGCCGGTCTCTCTTTTCACTTTGATGTTAAAGTTGGATACGCCATGGTAAGTACCTGCCCATAGCAATCCGTTGGCATCTACAAAAAGCCCGTTGCTGGTGATCTCATCGCCCGAGAGTCCTTCTTTTGAGTTGATAAGAAATTCTTCTTTCAGGGTCTCCTTGTTGAAATACATGAATCCTATATTGCTGCCTATCCACAGATGGTTCCGGTTTTTGGCAGGGAGGATGTCTTTTACGATCACATGCTCCTGAGCGAGGGGTATATCCCTGAACTGTCCGTCTTTGAATAGCTCCAACCCTTTTTCCGTACCGACCCATAAGGCATCTTCATCCAGGCAAAGAGACCATACGGAGGAATTCATCGGAACAAAGGGGATGAAACGTTTTCCGTCGAATTTTATCAGCCCCAGGTTACTGCCTCCGATAATTTTCCCCTGATACTCCGTAAGCTGATATACGTTGGCTGTTTCCTTCCCCCGCAGGGTCAGAGGACTTGCTCCAAAGGACGGGAAATAATACACGATTCCCTTTTTCCCGGTCAGCAGGAAGATCTTACCGTCCGGGGACACATAAATATTTTCCAGGCCGATCAGTAACTGCTTTTTGTTTTGACGGATAATGTGTAGCGTATTGACATCGAGTTCGAAGATCCCTTCGGAGGTAGCCAGCAGAATATTTTTATCGGGCAGAATGGCCGTGATTACCTTGCCCGGGGATATGGGGATGTGTGAAGTGAAATTGACCAGATGCTCCCGGTAATAATACACCCCGTCATTGGTGCCGATCCAGATTCTTCCCGCTTTATCCTGCGTGATCGAATAGATGTAATTGTTGATCTTTTCCGGATAGAAATTACGCAGATTCTTGGTGTTGATGATCCGTTGCAGACCGCCGGAGAAACCGATCCACAGATTTCCTTCGTTGTCTTCACAATAAGAAAGCAGGGTGTTGTTGATAAGTTCCCCTCCTGCTTTGTAGGTTACTGCTTTCTGGTCCATAGAGACCAGCTGATACAGATGTGAATCGTTCATGAACCAGATTGACCCGGATGTGCTCTGGCTGATGGCTTTGATCACCGTTACGGGGATGCCGAATTGATGGTTGAGAGGGGTTCCCTTGTTCCCTTTCAGGAAGGCCTGTACCGGATTACTGAAAAGGCCTTCGGGGGTGGACAGCCACAAACGGTTGTGTTTATCCGTAAACACGGCATAACAGTGATCTTTCAACAATTGGGAAACTTTCCCGTTTTTTGTCAGGAGATAAAGTCCTGCAGGAGAAGCAAAGAAGAACCGGTTCCGGGATGTATCCTCGGTCATCGTATTGATATTGGCAGGCAGAGCCGGATAAAGATCCTGGATACGCAACACTTTTCCGACGGAGTCTATTTTGTAAGCCCCCTCATTGCTCAGCAGCCATTTTCCGTTATCCTTGTCGATATAGATTTTATTAAAAGACACATTTTGCATGATGCGGGATACCACAGAATCTTTGGAAATCACGGACACTCCTTTGGAGGTAGCCAGGTAGATAAGACCGTCACGGTCCTGCCGGATATCGGACACTGTATTGTCGCTCAGTCCTTTTCTCACATCAAACACTTCCATCTCCCGTCCGTTGTAGCGTACCACGCCTGAATTGGTGGCGAACCACATGTATCCTTTCCGGTCTTGCAGGATGGCCGTCACGTCTTCCTGAGGGAGTCCGTTTTCCACACTGAACAGGATATAGGGCAGCTTCCCTGTTTGAAAGTGTTCATAGTAGCTCTGGAGAAAATCCTGCGGATTGACAAAGGTATTGCCCCTTTGCACCCGGTTCAGAACATTAAGCAGTCCTTTGGTTTTCGATTCGGCCAGAAAATGTTTAACCGTTTCCTCCAGCATAGGCTGATCTTTTCGCAGGGCCCAGCAGACATCATTACGGCCTACGACAATGCGTGGCGTCAGTCGGGGATAGAGGAAGGCATTGTCGATAATGGTATAATCCGCTTTTTGGTCGATCACATCCCGTACGAACTTCCCTGTGGAGTTGGCGTAATAGAAGCTGTCTATGCCTTGATTCAGCAACCACTCTTCATAACTGGTGCCGCGGCCTGTCACCCCGTACAGTTTTTTCAGGTCCTCTGTGGTGTGCACCTCGGTTTCCGGGCGTGTCAGCACAACATCTTCGGTGGCATACACCGGGATGAGGTTGACCTTTTTCTTGCGCCACGGCAACGGGGCCATCATATCACAGGCGATGTCAAAATAATGAAATATTTCAGGGGTGTAAATACTGTCTTTTACGATCTTACCCCGGCTGTCTTCCCAATATTTGGCAAAGGTAGGTACCAGCACAAACTCCATCTGCACACCCAGATAGTCGGCAAATTCTTCGGCCAGGGCCTGCATGAACTGTTTGGTGTTTCCTTTGTGATAGATAAAGTCGCGGTCACGAAGAGCCACCACGATCTTTTTGGATTTAAGGATCTCGTCCAGGTCCCGGTGATAAGGCTGTATCGGAGTGTGTGGGTTGATGTTTTCCACAAAAACAGAATATTTCTCTCCGAATTTCTGAAAGAAAATGCGGTCGAGCACGCCGTTGTTGGAAATGGTACGGAAGAAATTCTCCACCTCGTCTTTCAGTTTATTTCCTTTTTCCACCCCCCAGGCCGAGTTGGTAATCTTACTGATAGGAAAGACGATTTCCACCTGACCGGGATGCTCCTTGCGGAAGAGCAAGGCCTCGTCCGCATCCAGAATGACCCCGTCGGCCAGGCCTTGCAGTACCATATTTTTTGAATCTTCTGTGGTGGAAGTTTTGATCATTTTGATTCCTCCACCCACCTTGTCGTTGATGGCTGACAGATGGGTGACAAAGCTGGTACCGTCCATCAGGGCAATCTTCATATTATTAAGACCATCCAGGTCATGGGGGATGGTCACATCTTTTCTCATGACCAGTAATTCGGCCGATTTCAGGGTCTCGGCAAAATCGAACAGTCTTTTTCGCCAGTCGAGGATGGAGATGGTGCTACAGACAATGTCGGCTTTATGAAAAACGTCAGGAGTAAAATGATAAGCAGGATTGGTTTCCAGGTCGGGAGGTCTCTTTCCGTTTTGGCTGAAGAGCTCATCCCAGTCGATGATCACCTCCACCAGATCCAGTTTCAGATATCTGGCAAACTCGTAGGCTAGCGGATAATTGATTGAGTTAACGTCGGTATGTTCAAAGGCAACATATATTTTCCCGCTGCGTTGGATTTCTTCGAGTGTACGTGCTGCTGATTCCGGACCGGCAAGAAAGAGTGTCAGCATAAAAACAGACAGGAGCAGGTGGGTATGTCTGATAAAACGAAACAAGAAGTTATTTTTCTGCAGAAAGCAACAGGTGTGATGCATTATTTGACGCTTTTTCCCGTTTTTCAAAGTATATTTGCGAAAAGTTGTAGCAATTTATTTCCTTTTTATGGAAGAACAAAATCTGAGGAAGATATTTATCAACATGATGAGGACTCCGGGCCGGAAAAGAACCCGGGAGATATATATCGGAAAGGTTCCCCTCGGTGGAAAATATCCGGTGCGGATACAGTCTATGGCCAGCAGTCCCACTTCGGACACGGCAGCCTGTGTGGAAGAAAGCATTCGCATCATCCGGGCCGGCGCCGATTATATTCGTTTTACGGCACAAAATACCCGGGAGGCCGGGAACCTGGCGGATATCAGAGACCATCTTCGTCGCAGAGGCTATCATACGCCCATCATTGCCGATGTACATTTCAACCCGAAGATTGCCGAGACGGCAGCCCGTATCGTGGAAAAAGTACGTATAAACCCGGGAAACTTCGCACGCATTGTTCCACCGGGCAAAGGGATGGCAACAGAAAAGGAGGAGGCCTGTTATATTGAACAGTTGCGTGAACAGTTGGTGCCGCTGCTGAATATCTGTAAAAAACATCACACGGCGTTGCGGCTGGGGGTGAATCACGGTTCACTCTCAAAAAGGATCCTGGAGAAATACGGAGACACTCCGCAGGGTATGGTAATCTCAGCGATGGAGTACCTGCGTATTTGTAAAGAGGAGGACTTTCATGAGGTGGTACTTTCGATGAAATCCAGTAACACACGTGTGATGGTGCATGCTTATCGCCTATTGGTCGCCACCATGGCTGCTGAAGGAGAGCTGTATCCCCTGCATCTGGGGATCACAGAAGCGGGAGAAGGAGAAGACGGCCGTATCAGGTCGGCTGCAGGCATCGGGGCTTTGCTGGCAGACGGGCTGGGGGATACTATCCGGGTGTCTCTGACGGAACCTTCTGAAAAGGAGGTCCCCGTAGCCCGGTACCTGGTACATTATTTCTCCCGGGAAAAAGAACCCGCACCGGAGGTGCAAATTCCTGCATCTTTTGATCCGTTTGAATATGTACCGGTACAGGAGACGATGGCAGTAGCCGGGTTCCCGAAATTGCCGGTGGTGGTAAGCACAGGGATGTATGATTCAAAGCAGGAGCCCCGGCCCGATTTAACGGTACGGGAAGATGTGGAGCCCAAGCTGCTTTCATCTGCCGGAGAAAAACAGTCTTTTGTAAAGGTTCCGGCAGGAGAAGAGGGGGTTCGGCATCTATTGCAATGGCAGGTGCAGAACCCGGCCACAGTTGTGGTTGCTGAAGCCGGCGAAACGGATTCGGTCCGGGAAATACGTTCTTTCTTCTTTCGCCTGCAGGAGACCGGGATACGCTACCCTGTGATCCTGAAAAAAACGTATTCAAGTGAAACGATGGAACAGTTTTGGATTGAGGCGGCAGCCGATATGGGGCCTTTGTTCCTGGATGGATTTGGGAACGGATTATGGCTGGAGTATGATAAGGATAAGGCAAGAAGCACCCCTCTTCACCCTACGGGTTACGGCGGACAAGAAAGTCAGAAAACCGGGGGAGATTCGGGAAACCCGGATATTGCGGTGGCAACGGCGTTCGGTATCCTGCAAGCCGCCAGGGTGCGTTCTTTCCGGCCTGAGTATATTTCCTGTCCTTCCTGTGGCCGCACGCTCTTTAACATTCAGAAGGTGACAGCCGAAATACGGAAACGTACCTCACATCTGAAAGACATCCGGATCGCCGTGATGGGGTGTATCGTCAATGGCCCCGGCGAAATGGCCGACGCGGACTACGGATATGTGGGATCGGGAAAAGACCGGATTACGCTGTACCGGAACCGGCAGATCGTTAAACGAAACATTCCTGCAAAAGATGCCGTGGAAGAATTGATAAAACTGATTAAGGAAAACGGAGACTGGCAGACGTAATGTTTATCCCAAACCGGGTTTATAAAATTCGGGAGCTACAGCGGAGAGACACAGCACTATAGGACAAGGAGCTCTCTTTTCATTTTATCGTTTCAGCGCTTCACCGGTATTCTCAAAACGGTTTAAACCCAATGATCTCCCTGACCTCGCGTATAGTCTTAGCCGCACTCTCCCTGGCTTTTTCAGCTCCCGAACGTACCACTTTCCGCAAATATTCATTGTCATTATGAATCTCCTCTGCTTTCTCGCGGATGGGTGTGGTGAACAGGATGATGTCTTCGGCCAGTTGTTTTTTCAGATCGCCGTATCTGATCTTACAACGGTTATACCTGTCCCTGAAATACCGGACTGTATCCGGTGAAGAAACAACTTCCATGATCGTGAAAAGGTTTTGTACCGGTTCGCTCATTTCCTGATTTTCTTTTGTGGGGCCGCTGTCGGTGACGGCGCGCATCACTTTTTTACGAATGACTTCAGGCGTGTCGGTGAGATACAGGGCGTTGCCTTCGCTCTTACCCATCTTCCCGCTGCCGTCGAGGCCGGGGATCTTTATCAGTTGTTTGCCGAAATTAAAAGCGGTGGGCTCAGGGAAATAATCTACGCCGTACAGGGTGTTGAAGCGGCGGGCAAAGCGCCGGGTCATCTCCAGATTCTGCTCCTGATCTTTCCCTACCGGTACCTTGGTGGCTTTGTGGATGATGATGTCGGCAGCCATCAGCACAGGATAGGTCAGCAAACCGGCATTGATATTGTCGGGTTGCTTCCGCACTTTTTCTTTGAATGAAGTGGTGCGGGTCAGTTCGCCAATGTATGCGTTCATATTTAAAAGAAGGTATAGCTCGGTCACTTCCGGGACATCGCTCTGCAGAAACACAGTCGCTGACTCAGGGTCGATACCGCAGGCCAGATATTCCGACAGGATCTGTCTGACGTTTTCATGCAGGTTCTTGGGTGTGGGATGGGTGGTCAGGGAATGATAGTCCGCAATGAAAAAATAACAGTTATATTCCTGCTGCATCTTCAGATAATTAACCACCGCTCCGAAATAATTACCCAGATGCAGATTTCCCGTTGATCGTATTCCGCTGACAACCGTTTCCATACGTGAAAGATTTGATTTCTGCAAAACTATAAAAGATTCATGAAAAGAGAATCATTGTGAAGCATTAATCCCAACTAACGCATCGGTGCAACTCTTTCGGGTTTTTCTAATGGATCATTTGGGTATTTGAATCGTTTCTCCTTCGCAGTAGATAAAAAGTCAGCATGCCCGGAACGGAATCATGGCCTTATGCTCGCAGATATCGCAGAAAGCTCTCTTTTTTTCATTGGGTTTTCTATATTTTCCAATCTCTCACTATTCTAATATTCCATTTAAATATCTTACCTTTGCGGAGGGGAAAAATGTTTGTTTATGGAATCGACCAGACAAAAAAGAGTTGCCAAATTGGTGCAAAAAGAGCTCGGGGATATTTTCCTGAAAGAGAGCAAGAGCATGTTTGCCGGAAAAATGATCACGGTCACACAGGTAAGGATGAGTCCGGATCTGTCGCTGGCCCGGGTATATCTGAGTGTCTTTCCGGCGGTGACAAAGGAGGAATTTCATTCGCTGGTTGATGAACAAAAGAAAAAAATAAGGTTCGAATTATCACGGCGTATCCATAATCAATTACGGTCCATGCCCGAGTTGGCTTTTTTTCTGGATGACTCACTGGATTATATCGAACGCATTGATAAATTACTGGAATAATCCGGAGAGAATATGCAATATGACCCGATAAAAAGGACGCTCGGGAAGGTCTTTAACAGGACTCCCGGACTAAGGCGGCTGTTTTACAGACTGTTGGATTTGTTATTGTTAAGAGCCTGGTATGTCAAACGAGAAATAAAAGCTTCTCTGAAAGATCATAAGCAACCGGTTAAGATCCTGGATGCCGGTTCCGGTTTCGGACAATATACCTATTTCCTGTTTCGCCGTTTTCCGGCGGGAGAGATTGAGGGGGTGGATGTAAAGACGGAGCAGATCGAAGACTGTACCCGTTTTTTCAGCAAAATCGATCCGGACAAACGGGTACGTTTCTCTACAGGGGACCTGACCCGTTTTGTTCAACCGGAGACTTACGATTTTATTCTTTGCGTGGATGTGATGGAACATATTGAAGAAGATACAAAAGTCTTCCTGAATTATTACCGGTCTCTGAAACCGGGTGGTTTATTGCTTATCTCCACACCGTCCGACCAGGGCGGCTCGGATGTACACGATCACGAAGGGGAGAGCTTTATCGAAGAACATGTGCGCGACGGCTATAACAGAACAGAGATCAGTGAGAAACTGAAAAAGGCAGGGTTTTCACACATAGAGACATATTATTCGTATGGTAAGCCGGGGCAGATCGCATGGAAGCTTTCCATGAAAATCCCTATTATGATGCTCAATGCGTCAAAGTTGCTGTTTATCCTGCTCCCTTTTTATTATCTGGTGGCTTATCCGACAGCTTTTATCCTAAATAGTGTGGATGTTCATAACTCTCACAAAACTGGCACGGGTTTGATCGTAAAAGCCTGGAAATAATTTATATTTTTGCCATGATTTTTATCCCGGCATGGATGAAGGGAAAACTTAAAAGAGTCTGAAAAAGAGAGAAGAGAGGAGTGTCATTTTTAGTCAGAAGGTCTCTGTGGTTTAATTGACAGAACGTCCCGGGGTTTCCGGGAAGGTGCAGGTTAAAGTCCATGCCGGAGGCCTTCTTTTTTTTATGATGATTTGATGTGCATTATTTTATGGCTATTAACCTGATGCTATCATAGAGTCCCGGAGTTCTGGCGGCATTTTGGCGGTTAGACGACGCACAAGAACAAAATGAACAACCAGGAGAATAATATAATGGATTAGGGAATATATTATGGCTTATGGTTTTCAGGCTGTATTTTGAAATAAGGGAACCCGTAGTCCCGGGGATTGCACGGGTTGGAGCAAGGTTATAAGAAATAATTTAATAAACATTGAACTTTCCGTTCTACATAGCGAAGCGCTACCTGGTTGCCAAAAAGTCACACAATGTTATCAACCTTATTTCCTTCATTTCCGTTGTCGGGGTAATGGTTGGGACCATGGCACTGGTGGTGGTGTTATCGTCATTTAACGGTTTTGATGATCTGGTACATTCCCTGTTCAATTCTTTTGATCCCGACCTGAAAATTATGCCGGCCAAAGGCAAGACCTTCCCGGATACGCTGGCGGTGATAAAGCGGGTGAAACATTTGCCGGAGGTGATGCATGCGGCTGATGTGATTGAGGAAAATGCCCTGTTACAATACCGGAAAAGACAGTATATTGCAACGGTGAAGGGGGTCAGTGATGAATATACCGCCATGAGCGGCATTGATTCCATGATGGTGGACGGAGCTTTTGTGCTGCATTCCAAAGGGGCCCCTATGGCTGTGCTTGGACAAGGCATTGCGATGAACCTGGGGGTAGGACTTAATTTTATCTCTCCCATAAAGATTTATGTGCCTCGCCGCACGGGCCATATCTCCCTGAATCCCGAAAGAGCATTCAACAAAAAATATATTTTCCCATCCGGCGTGTTTGCCATCCAGCAGGATTTTGACCTGAAGTATATGATCGTACCCCTGAAATTTGCCAGGGGACTGTTTGGATATACGAATGAACTCAGTGCCGTGGAGTTGAAACTGAAGCCTGGAGTGCGGGAAAAACAGACTGAGGATAAGATCAAAGAGATCCTGGGCCCTGATTTTCTGGTAAAAAACCGGTATGAACAACAGGCTTTGCTCTACAGAATCATGAAAACCGAAAAATGGGCCATTTTCCTGATTCTGTCTTTTATTCTGGTCATTGCCTCCTTCAATGTGATCGGTTCGCTGTCCATGCTGATCATCGAGAAAAAGGAGGATATCATGACTTTCCGCAACCTCGGCGGAGATCATTCGCTCATCCGAAGGATATTTCTGTTGGAAGGATGGATGATTACCATTGTGGGGGCGGTGGCAGGTATCGCTCTCGGGTTGTTTATCTGCTGGCTGCAACTGCATTTCGGGATCGTGAAAATTCCCGGCAGCGGATCGTTTGTGATAGACACCTACCCCGTGAAGATTCAACCGACGGATGTCTTTCTGGTTTTCCTTACGGTCCTGGCGATAGGTTATGGCGCTGCCTGGTATCCCGTACGTTTTATCATTGGCCGACTGGTAAGGAACGGTGACCGTTGACCGGGAAATCCCGAACGAAAACAAGGTGTACAGTTGAACGAACCTACGTAGGAGCCTACGTAGGAGCAGGTTTGTAATAGACTCCTTCCGTGTAGGTTGGCGGGGTATGTGAAAATCATCTGAAAATATTACAGGTAGTTCCAGAAAAGCAATAGCCTGCCAAAACAGGAGGTAAAAAGAATCACGGAAACGAGAATATCCGCCAGTAAGAGTTTATTATAAGGGATCTTTTCTTTTTGCAGGGAGAAAAAAGCAACGGCCCGGAAGATCCATTCCAGGAAGAAAAAAAGAAAGATACGGATTCCGAAAGGATTCAGGTCTTTTGCACCGTGGAGATTCCCCCGCATAATGGCCGAAAAACTATGGGAAAGTCCGGTGGTGGGAGATTGCCTCCCTGGCATGTAACGGTTGTAAAAAGAGGGGATGGGATAATGGGGTTTCTCCGGGGGAAAAACGGCCGCATAGACAAATACCAGCGACAGAAGAATAAAAAAAACAATATTCACGGTCTGGTAAGATCTGTGATTGCAGAGAACCGGCTTCAAAATGCAGGGATTTGTCTTATTTGCGGTTGAGAGTGTCTTGTTCTATGTTTATCATCGAATCTCCCCCTTCCAGTTCTTCCAGTTTTTTTACCAGACTGTCCTGGGTGGAACTGTGTGTTTTTTTGATGGTGATGGTATAGGTTCCTTCCCCTTCCTCAATATTTCTCTCTATTTTTTTATCCAGGTTATCCAGTTCTTTGGTCAGATCGTCCATGTTGATCACATTTCTGAAAGTTTTCATCATGTTGTTGGTCATGACCGCCGGTGTTGAAATAGCCAGCACCCAGACGGTGGAGATGGCTGACCCGAGAGAAGCCAGTACCAGCGCAATAATGATCATCGCTTTGGCTCCGTTGTTTTGATTGGCTTGCACCAGGGCAATGACGGCAAAGATAATCCCCAGAATCCCGGGGATCAGGGCTATGATCCCGATGCAGGGGATGACAGCGGTGATAAACGCAATGATACCCAGTATCAGTGCGGCGATCCCGAACCCCTGCCCTGCGTTTGTCTGTACATTTTCTTCCATAATATTATTCTTTTGTTAAAATATTTTTCATGTCTGTTTCCAGGCTGACCTCCGGCCTTTCAATGATTCTTCCGGTTTCTTTTCCGGAAAAATAAAAAATTAAAGTAGGCACACGCTCGATATTGAGTTTTGCAAGATCGATTCCGGGAGCGGTTTTGTCCCGATCGACAAAGATGACCCTAATATGATTCTCCGGGATCTTCAGGGCATCAGCCACTTTGAAAAAACGCGGGACTTCCCGCCGGCTGTCAGAGCACCAGGTGCCCAGGACAACGGTGATGTACACATCGGAGAAACGGATGGAGGCCATCATGCTTATCAAAGTATCATTCAGCTGATAAGCGCTGTACTCCTGGTCAAACCACCGGTTGAATGGTTCCTGTTCCATTCCTTCGCGGTTACCATAACCGATCAGGATCTCCTGGTTAGCCCCGGTGGAAAATATCCTTTTGTTCAGCTCCTGGGCCCGCAGCAGAGAAGGCCCTGTCAACCATAATGTCACCAAAAAAAGGATACCCGGTAACAATCTTTTTTTCATAGGGTTTGTTTTGGTTATTCAAAACAAGATAAAATTAATCAAATTAATTAATAACCCCGCTTAAAAATAAAAAATCCTTTTTAGAAATGACGTAAGAAAAACACAGATGTTGCATGAGATAGGTTGTCGCGCTGCATTGTTTTTCAACGTTCCTGAAAGCAGACTGTTTATTGTAAGGTTCCCTGATAAAAACTTGCAGGGTCATGTTGTAATGTGATGGATATTGCTTTCCCGTGTTCCGGTATATTTTTTTTTATATGGACCGTTGCAATTTTTCTTATGCTTTTTCTTTTTCCAGGAGTATGTTCAGGATACGTATGGCAGTGTCGGTGACGGGGCTTCCCGGGCCGAAAACAGCCACTACTCCCAGGCGGTACATATATTTATAATCCTGTCGCGGGATGACGCCTCCGGCCACGACCATGATATCTTCCCGGTCCATTTTCCGGAGATCTTCCATCACCTGTTTGATAAGGGTTTTGTGTCCTCCTGCCAGGGAAGAGATGCCCAGCACATGCACATCGTTCTCAACGGCTTGTTTGGCTGCTTCGGCCGGGGTCAGGAACAACGGGCCGATGTCCACGTCGAAGCCGATATCGGCAAAGCCGGTAGAGATAACTTTGGCGCCGCGGTCGTGGCCGTCCTGGCCCATCTTGGCTACCATGATGCGGGGCTGACGGCCGGTAAGGTTTGCGAATTCACGGGTGAGACGGCGGGCTTCGGCGAATTTTGTATCGGTTTCCGATTCGGCAGAGTAAATTCCCGATATTGAGCGGATTACAGCTTTGTATCTGCCGCAGACTTTTTCTATGGCCAGGGATATTTCTCCCAGGGTGGCCCTTCTTCCGGCGGCCTCAACCGCCAGTTCCAGCAGATTTCCTTTTCCTGTGCGTGCTGCCTGGGTGATGGCATCCAGAGCTTCCTGTACCGCCACATGGTCCCGTTCTCGCTTCAGTTTCTCCAGCCTCTTAATCTGGGCTGTACGTACTGCCGTGTTATCCACTTCCAGGATTTTCATAGGTGTTTCGTTTTCGGGTCGCCAGCGGTTGACGCCGACAATAATGTCTTTTCCCGCATCAATACGTGCCTGTTTGCGGGCGGCAGCTTCCTCGATACGCATTTTGGGCAGGCCTTTTTCGATGGCTTTGGTCATACCGCCCATTTCTTCGATTTCTTGTATCAGCTTCCAGGCTTTGTGTGCAAGTTCGTGGGTAAGTTTTTCGACATACCAGGATCCGCCCCATGGATCCACTGTGCGGTGTATCTGCGTTTCTTGCTGCAGATAAATCTGCGTGTTGCGGGCTATGCGGGCGGAAAATTCGGACGGCAGAGCGATGGCTTCGTCCAGGGCGTTGGTATGTAATGACTGGGTGTGGCCATGTACGGCCGCCAGCGCTTCGATGCAGGTGCGGGCGATATTGTTGAAAGGATCCTGTTCCGTGAGACTCCAGCCCGAGGTTTGAGAATGGGTGCGCAGGGCCATGGACTTGGGGTTGGAAGGGTTGAAGTCTTTCACGATGCGCGCCCACAGGAGACGGGCAGCCCGCAGCTTGGCGATCTCCATGAAATAGTTCATGCCGATGCCCCAGAAGAAAGAGATACGCGGGGCAAAACGGTCGATGTCAAGGCCGGCTTTCAGACCGGTGCGTAAGTATTCCAGACCGTCGGCCAGGGTGTAAGCCAGCTCAAGATCAGCGGTGGCGCCGGCTTCCTGCATATGGTAACCCGAAACACTGATCGAATTGAACTTAGGCATGTGTCGGGCCGTATAGGCAAATATATCACCCACGATACGTATGGACATCTCCGGAGGATAGATATAGGTGTTACGCACCATAAACTCTTTGAGGATGTCGTTTTGTATGGTGCCGGAGAGTTTTTCCAAAGGGACCCCCTGCTCCAGTCCCGCGACAATATAAAAAGCCATAATGGGCAAAACAGCTCCGTTCATGGTCATAGACACGGTCATTTTGTCGAGGGGGATGTCATCAAACAGAATCTTCATATCCAATACCGAATCCACGGCCACACCTGCTTTGCCGACGTCTCCCACCACCCGCTCATGGTCGGAGTCGTAACCACGGTGTGTGGCCAGGTCGAAAGCCACCGAGAGACCCTTCTGTCCGGCAGCCAGATTACGACGATAAAAAGCATTGGATTCTTCGGCGGTGGAAAAACCGGCATACTGACGAATTGTCCAGGGACGCGTGACGTACATGGTGGAATAAGGCCCGCGCAGGAAGGGCGGGATCCCGGCCACAAAATCAAGATGCTCCAGACTGTCCATGTCGTCCGGGGTATAGATATCCTTCACCGGGATCCCTTCGGGGGTCTCCCGTGGAACAGAACTTTCTTTCCCCTCCTTGCCGGAATCCCTTTGTGAAACAGAACGGGTCAGCTCTTGCCAGGAATATTTGGTAAAATCCGGTTTTTTCATACGCCTTTCAAATCAGGTTTACAGCTTTCTGAAGATCTTTGAGCAGGGCAGGAACATTTACCTGGTTATGCAGAAAATAACGAATGCCTTGCTCTTTTAGCTCCTTGGCAATATTTTCGGGATAACCGGCAACGCCCAGTACCGGTTCATATATTAGCTCTTTTTTCAGTTTTGCGGTCATCTCCGGATATTTTTCGTCATCGCC
The DNA here is from genome assembly GCA_021157415.1 of Bacteroidales bacterium. Taxonomy (GTDB): domain Bacteria; phylum Bacteroidota; class Bacteroidia; order Bacteroidales; family VadinHA17; genus DRPN01. The sequence goes on from JAGGWN010000008.1 coordinate 15,037, forward strand.
ACAAAGAAACACGAAGTCCGGTTTTAAACGGTTGATCCTATCCACGTGCTGTTCCGGAGAGATGCCGGGTGCGTTCTCTGCAAATGAAAATCCGGCACAGCCTACGAGGTTAATAACGAAGTTCTCACGTGCACTGCGTATCGAAGACGTTCCAAACCCGAAAAGATATACTACCGGGTTTTTCTGTGACAGTTCGGTGGTCAGGCGCAAAGACTCCATCTCTTCGGACAGACGACGAATGTCAACGGGCCGGACCCGCTTTGTTGCCGGGCTCCATGACATATTCAGATGATCCATCTTTTTTTCTGCGGTGATATTTTCTTCCGGGTTAGGATAATGATTGGTGCCCACCAGAATCTCTTTACGTGTAGCTATATTTTTCAGATGCCGGTTTAATGATGTGGCAAGCGAATCTTGTATGCTTCCTTTCCCCAGGGCTTTGCGGTATCCGCCTTCTTTTTCAACGGAACGGAAGATATCCCAGGCTTTATCTGCCAGTTGACGGGTCATGGATTCAATGTAATAAGCCCCTGCCATGGGGTCGGTAACGGTATCGAAGCGGGATTCATATTTAAGGATAAGCTGAATGTTCCGTGCCAGGTGTGCGGAGGTTTCGTTATATGCTCTCAGCATGCTGTCATGAGGCCGTACCGTCAGAGAGTCGGCTCCGCCCAGGATGGCAGACATAGACTCGGTGGTAGCCCGCAGGATATTTACGTAAGGATCATACAGGGTTTTGTTACGCAAGGTGGTGGTGGCATGTATGTGAGTGATCAGGCTATCGGGATGGTTGGGTTTCCATCCTTTGACAATTGCCGGCCACAGCATACGAAAAGCCCTGAATTTGGCAACTTCCATGAAAAAATTGCCGGATACGGCGAATAAAAAAAGTAGATTTTTGGTTATCTCATCGACCGGAGTACCGTTTTCAGTATAAAAAGAAAGGTATTCATTTCCGACAGCCAGTGCATAGCCTATTTCCTGTGCGGCGGTGGCGCCTGCATGGTTGAATATGTCGGCATGAACAGCCAGGGTATGAAGGTGAGGGAAAAGCGTCCCTGACTCTTCCATTACCTCTTTGCCCCACTGGAAAGTGTCTTTTTCCGTCGAGGGATAATCGCCATGAACGGTCAGAAACCCCAGCGGATCAAAGGAGATTGCTCCCCGGAATTTATCATAAGGTACGCCGGAAGCCGAAAGGGCTTTTTTCAATCCTGTGAATAATAAATACGGATGCAGGTTGTTTTCAAAAAAAACGGGGACAGTGGACAGGTCAATATTGTCCAGCAATCCATCCATACCGATACAGGGCTCAGGATGGTCGGGATAAATGAAACCCAAGGCTTCAGCGCCTCCTTTCAAAGCTTTTTGTGCCTGTCTGTTGGCCTCTTTCGATTGGCTTACCGTAATATCCTGACCTATGATCCAGGGACGGCCGGAACGGTAGCCCCGGAGATAAGGAAATTCCCCGGGCAAAGAATCCGTTTCGGATGATGCCCCGGTATTTTCCCGGGTGTAGGCCGGTTCTATGGGGATCCCTTCAGGACTCTCCCAGATAAGCTTTTCATAAGGAAGTCCTTTCAGATCCTGGATCATCCGATTTATCCACTGCCGGCGGGTAACCGGTTCAAAATCGGAAAATAAGTGTTCTTCCATGGATGGAAATTTTTCACAAAGTAAGAATTTATATGGGAACCGGGGAAATGATAAATATCAGATTGAAATCAAAATGTATCCGGATTCATTACATTGCGATCATTATTGCGATAAGGAATCATAAAAAATTAATACATTACAAGCCAGACAAGCTAGAAGAAATTAGCACTGAAGAAGAGATGATAGGTTGAATCTCCCGTATGGATGATCCCGGAGGGTTGTCGTTTCAGTACAGGGGCTTTCACGCCGGCATGAAAATAGTGGTTTCCCTTGAAAACCCGGGCTTCATCCCACATGCCGGATTCAATGTATTGCCGGAGGGTATAGGCACCTCCCTCCACAATCATAGACTGTATCTGGCGGCTGTAAAGTTCTTCTGTTATTTGCGGGATAATGGGTTTGCTAAAATCGATCCTGACCGGTTCGGGATGGGTATGTTTTTCTTCCCGGAGGTTATTGAAGATGATGGTAGGGGCTTCGTCATCGAACAGTTGCAGGCCGGTAGGCAAAGTCAGTTCCCGGTCGATAACCAGCCGTAAGGGATTCCGGCCGTACCATTCGCGTGCTGTCAGGGCCGGGTTGTCTATCAGGGCCGTTTTCCGGCCTACGAGAATAGCCTGTTCTTCGCTGCGCCATTTATGCACCAGTTGCCGGCCCAGCGGACCGCTGATCCAATGGGGGCCCTGCTGTCCGGCGATACGTTCCTCGTCAAGGTATCCGTCGGCGCTCTCAGCCCATTTCAGGATGATGTAAGGGCGCTTTTTCTCATGATAGGTGAAAAAGCGGCGGTTGATAAACCGGGACTCCTGTTCCCGTATGCCGGTGATCACCTCAATGCCCCCTTCTTGCATGGTCCGGATGCCTTTCCCATGTACTTTTTCGGTTGTGTCCGGGGTTCCCACAACGACACGGGGAATGCCTGTTTTCACGATCAGGTCGGCACAGGGTGGGGTTTTTCCATAATGGGAGCAGGGTTCGAGGTTGACATACAAAGTGGCCTGTTTCAGCAGCTCCCTGTTTTTTACCGAACGAATAGCCAGCACCTCGGCATGCGGCTCACCGCTGCGGTGGTGAAAGCCTTCACCGATGATCTTATCTTTCCAAACAATCACCGCGCCGACAAGAGGATTGGGGTATGTAGTTCCCAGTCCCTGGATGGCCAGGTCGAGGCAACGCTGCATATATACAGTATGTTCGTTTTCTTTGTTCATCATCCGATCCTTTGTATCTTTATCCGGTTATGCAGTCCCGGGAAACACTCGACATGATGGTACGCAGGCTGACAGCGATCCTTGAACCGGATCACGGCCCGGCGGAAGCCCGCAGCCTGGCTCTTCTGGTAGTCCGTTATGTTACAGGACTTTCGCCGGTAATCCTGTTGCGGGATGCCCATAAGCCGTTTCCCAAAGAACGGTTGCCGAAAGTTAATAATATTCTCCGGCAATTGAAAGAGAGAATGCCTGTTCAATACGTGTTGGGAGAAACGGAATTTTACGGGTGCCGGATCCGGGTCTCTCCTGCCGTACTGATCCCGCGGCCTGAAACGGAAGAACTGGTGCATGAATTGTTGCATATAGCCGGGGAAGAAACAGTTCCTTTCAGGATCCTGGATATCGGTACCGGCAGCGGATGTATCGCGGTTGCTCTGGCCAAAGCACTACCGGAAGCTGAGATTGATGCTTCGGATGTGTCGGAGGAGAGCCTGCAACTGGCCCGGGAGAATGCGAAAGAAAATGGGGCAATAGTGCATTTTTTCAGGGAGGATGTCCTTAATCCGGGGCATAGGCCGGGGGTGACCTATCGGTATATCGTATCCAATCCTCCCTATGTACCCGAATCGGAAAAAAAGAGTATGCAACCGGAAGTGGTGCATTATGAGCCTCCAGGGGCCCTGTTCGTGCCCGATGATGATCCGTTGCTGTTTTACCGGGCTCTCCTTGATTATGCCTCTGAACACCTGGATAACGGGGGTTGGCTGATGGTGGAGGCACACGAAAAATTTGCCCGGAAAGTAAAAGATCTGTTTGAGGCTTGCGGTATGAGTAAGGTGGAGGTAAAAACAGATATCAATGGGAAAGAACGGTTTGTGAAAGGGGTTTGGTGTGAGGGGGAGCAGAGGAGACGGGGAGACTAAAATCAGGACGAGTCAGGGAGACGAAGCGTTTAAGGAATAAGCAACCTGTCAGTGTTCCCAGGAGAGGCAGACAATGTTGTTTTTTGGAACAGAAAATATAGTACGAAGAGGAGGTTGATTACGCTGGTATTCCGGTGTCAAATATTCAGATTGTAAACTGAATAGAAATCCTAATGGTTTTTCATCTCCGATTTTACATTCTACATTTTAAATTCTACATTTATCATTCAAAATATATTATGTCCGTTATGCCGTACGATAAGGCCTTGGAGCGTATCAGCCGAATCTGCAGCCGGCAGGAGAAATGCAGTCATGATGTGAAGGAGAAACTGCAATCCTGGGGGGTGAAGGAGGCGGATATACTTAAGATTCTGCAATGGTTGCAGGAGCGGCAGTTTGTGGATGACGGTCGCTATGCCCGGGCATATGTCCGGGACCGGCATCATTTCAGGAAATGGGGCAAAATCAGGATCAGGATGATGTTGCGGAAGAAAAAAATCCCCGATGAGCTGATAGATAAGGCCATGGAGCGTCTCGACGAAAAAGAATACCGGGAGACCCTGAGAAAAGAACTGCAACGTAAACGGAAAACACTTAACCCGAAAAACCGGTATGACCTGATGGCTCGCCTGCAGCGGTTTGCCTGGTCAAGAGGATATGAGGCTGAAGTGGTGAGGGAGGTACTGGAAGAGGTGATGGAAGGTGAAAGAGACGGATAAACGGTTGCCGTATCGGGCGAAATGTGCTGTTCGATGAAAAGATGAAGCGATCCTGAGGCACCCGGCCGCTTCCCGGGGCACGGTTTGATAAGTTATGGTCAGAGGGATGACAATGCCTGTTATAGAATATAAATTTTTCCGTCAGATTTTTCTACCTTTGCCTGAAACGAAAAGTGTAGAGAAAACATGTTTCAACCGGAAGCAGTGAATGAATTGGTAAAGCGCATGAATGCGCTGAGGAGGCATCTTTGACATTGATGGCAAACGTCAACAAATTACCGAAGAAGAAAAGATCACCCGTGCACCCGACTTCTGGGACGACCCAAAGAAAGCGGAAACGCAGCTCAGGAAAATCTCCGAACTGAAAAAGTGGACTGAAGCCTATGATGAAGCACAGTCATTTGTGGAAGACTTGCAGGTGCTGGCTGATTTTCTGAAAGAAGGGGAGTCGAGTGAGGAGGAGGTGGAGAAGCAATACAGGCAGGCTCTGCAAAAAATTGAAGATCTGGAGCTCAGGAATATGCTGCGCCACGAGGAAGACCGGCTGGGAGCACTTCTGAAGATCAACTCAGGGGCAGGTGGCACCGAGAGTCTCGATTGGGCCGAGATGCTGATGCGTATGTATATACGATGGGGCGAGAAAAACAGTTATAAGGTAAGGGAGGTAGAGTATCATCCCGGTGACGAGGCCGGCGTGAAATCGGTCACCCTGGAATTTGACGGAGAATTTGCCTATGGCTACCTGAAAAGCGAGAATGGAGTGCACCGTCTCGTGCGCATCTCTCCCTTCAATGCTCAGGGTAAACGGCAGACCACTTTTGCTTCGGTTTTTGTCTCCCCCGTGATTGATGAAAAGATCGAGATCGAAATCAACCCGGCGGATATTACCTGGGAAACCTACCGGTCGAGTGGCGCCGGAGGACAGAACGTAAACAAGGTGGAGACCGCCGTGCGTTTGCGGCATATCCCTACGGGGATCGTCGTGGAGAACCAGGAGACACGCTCACAACTAAAAAACAAGGAGAACGCCATGCATATTCTCAAATCGCAGTTGTATGAGTTGGAGCTTAGGAAGAAAAAAGAAGAACAGGCCAAGATCGAGGGAGAAAAGAAAAAAATTGAATGGGGGTCACAGATCCGCAGCTATGTGCTGCATCCGTATAAAATGGTGAAAGACCTGCGTACCGGTTATGAGACCTCCAATGTACAGTCGGTTCTCGATGGGGAGCTGAATGACTTTATAAAAGCCTTTCTCATGCAATTCGGTGCTAATGTTTAAAAGATATGGCAGAGATTATTATTTATCATCACCCCGGGTGCCGGAAAAACGGTGCAGGACTGACTTATCTGCAGGGAAAAGGAGAGGATAACACCATCCGTCCCTGCCGCAAAGAGTCTTTTACAAAGGAGGCGTTGCCGGATGATTTGAAGAAACCGGGCATACCGGCTTCGGGGATGATACGTACACAGGAAGCTTAATGTATTATAATACTGTTCAAGAAATATTAACCATTAAAACCTTAGGATCATGAATGTGAGAATTGAACATGATACGATGGGTACGGTTGAGGTCCCTGCCGACAAGTATTGGGGGGCACAAACCCAGCGTTCAAAAAACAACTTTAAGATCGGCGAACCGGCTTCGATGCCGATCGAGATCATACATGCTTTTGGTGTGCTGAAGAAAGCGGCAGCCATGGCCAATATGGATTTGGGAGTATTGCCCGAAGAAAAAGGCAAGCTGATCATGCAGGTGTGTGACGAGATCATCGGGGGAAAGCTGGATGACCAGTTTCCGTTGGTAATCTGGCAGACCGGTTCCGGGACCCAGTCCAATATGAATGTCAACGAGGTGGTGTCCAACCGGGCCCATGTATTGCACGGAGGCAAGCTGGAGGACGATAAAAAGTTCATTCATCCCAATGATGATGTGAACAAATCGCAGTCTTCCAACGACACCTTCCCTACGGCCATGCATATTGCTGCCTACAAGATGTTGATGGAAGTGACCATCCCGGGGGTAACGAAATTGCGGGATACCCTGGCGAAAAAATCCGAAGAGTTCAAGGATATTGTCAAGACAGGGCGTACGCACCTGATGGATGCCACACCACTGACCCTGGGGCAGGAGTTCTCGGGTTATGTAGCCCAACTGGATCACGGACTGAAGGCCCTGAAAAATTCGCTGGATCATCTCTCCGAGCTGGCGCTGGGAGGTACCGCCGTAGGTACCGGGCTGAACACTCCGAAAGGGTATGATGTGCTGGTGGCGAAAAAGATCTCGGAATTGACCGGTTATCCTTTCAAAACAGCTCCGAACAAGTTCGAGGCACTATCGGCGCATGATGCCGTTGTGGAGTCGTCAGGGGCGCTGAAGACACTGGCTGTAAGCCTGATGATGATTGCCAACAACATTCGTTTCCTGGCTTCCGGACCGCGGTGCGGTATTGGCGAACTCAACCTGCCGGCCAACGAACCCGGGTCATCCATCATGCCGGGGAAAGTCAATCCGACACAGAACGAAGCGATGACCATGGTGTGCGCTCAGGTGATCGGCAATGATGCCGCCATCAATGTAGGGGGTATGCAGGGACACTTTCAGTTGAATGTCTTCAAACCGGTGATGATCTATAATTTCCTGCAGTCGGCACGTTTACTGGGCGATGCCTGTGTCTCTTTTGCGGATCATGCCATCGCCGGCGTAGAGCCTAATCTCAAAAATATAGCAAAGCATCTGCAAGACTCCCTGATGCTGGTGACAGCCCTGAACCGTTATATCGGCTATGAAAATGCTGCTAAGATTGCCAAAAAAGCTCATGCAGAAGGCAAGACGCTGAAAGAAACTGCCGTAGAACTGGGATTGGTAACTCCCGAACAGTTTGACGAGTGGGTAGATCCGAAGAAGATGATCGGCTCGTTTTGATAAAAAACCATGAGTCCGGTCTAAAAAGGATCTTTGTTGTCAAACTCTTCGTTGTCAAGAATTATTGAAACCTCCTTAACAATAAGTTCACTACGGTTGCAAAATTCTCTCCGCCTCGATTTTAATGAAAATCCATCTTTTTAGACTCGACGCAACCATAAAAAAAAGCTGCTGCATGCGGCTTTTTTTTATGGTGATACTTTTATGTCTTTTATATTGAGCTGAAGGGTTTTTGTACCTCTGAACTCATTCTCGGTAATGGTATAACAGATATCAAAAAATTTCCCTTCACGTATCAGTTCGTAACGGTGAGACTGGTTAAAGGCGATTGCCGGGAAAGGGTGTATGGTCTTTCCATCCTGGGTGAGGTCAAGCTTGAGATGGCCTCCGTTGTTGCCCACCACTCTTCCGGTGCCGGCATCTCTGACATGACGGGTAACAAATACGGGGGGCATATTGCCGGGACCGAAAGGTTCCATCTGATTCAGGATATCTGCAAACTTATCCGTGATTTCATCCAGGTCCAGCTCGTCATCAATATCTATGCTGGGGATCATTTGTTCAGGGGTGATTCTGGCATCCACAATCTCCTCAAAACGGGAGCTGAAAGCTTCAAAGTTTTCTTTTTTCAGGGTCAGTCCGGCAGCGTACATGTGTCCTCCGAAAGTCTCCAGCAGATCGCTGCAGGCTTCGAGGGCCTGATAGAGGTCGAAACCCTCGACCGAACGGGCGGATCCCGTCAGAAAGCCGTTCGATTCGGTCAGTACGATGGTGGGACGGTAGTAGGTCTCAATCAGGCGGGAGGCCACGATGCCGATCACCCCCTTGTGCCAATTTTTACTGTAAACCACCGTACTTTTTCTGTTTACCTGCATGGAATCCTCCGAGATCATGCTCAGTGCCTCTTTGGTGATTTTCTGATCCTCTTCTCTACGTTCCAGGTTGAAATTGTTGATCTCGCCACTGATCAGGACGGCATCTTTACTATCTTCCGACACCAGAAGGTCCACTGCCTTACTTCCCGATTTCATTCTGCCGGCAGCATTGATACGCGGCCCGATGCGGAAGACGACATCTTCTACGGTTACCTTTTTATTGTCCAGGCCGGCCGAATGCATGATAGAACGCAGGCCGGTACGGGGATTGTTGTTCAGTTGTTGCAGCCCGTGATACACCAGGATCCGGTTCTCGCCGGTGATAGGTACGATATCCGAAGCGGTGCTTACGGCCACCAGGTCGAGATAAGGAATCAGGTTCTCGAAAGGCACATCGTTGATACGGGCATATCCCTCTATCAGTTTGAAACCCACTCCGCAACCGGAGAGTTCTTTATAAGGATAATCACATCCGGGTTGTTTTGGATCGAGAATGGCCACTGCCTCCGGGATGGTGTCTCCGGGCAGGTGATGATCACAAACAATAAAATCAATTTTTTTCCGGCTGGCATATTTGACCTCTTCCACCGCCTTGATGCCGCAATCCAGGGCAATAATCAATGAATAATTATTTTCTTTGGCATAGTCAATACCCCGGAGAGAGATTCCGTACCCTTCCGAGTACCTGTCCGGGATGTAGTATCCCAGATTGGTGTAAAACTCCCTGAAAAAAGAATATAACAAAGCCACCGAGGTGGTGCCGTCAACATCGTAATCTCCGTAAATCAGTATCCGTTCGTTTTTGGTGATGGCTGTCGTGATGCGGTCGATAGCCCTGTTCATATCTTTCATCAAAAAAGGATTGTGCAGATCCTGCAAAGAAGGACGGAAAAAAGTTTTGGCTTCTTCGTAAGTTTTTATGCCTCTTTGAACCAACAGGTTGGCGAAATGAGGATTTACATTTATGGCCGCTGAAAGCTGCTCAATGACCCCGTTGTCACCAGGTTTTTTTATATGCCATTCTTTTTCCATCATGGTTGTCCGGTTAGCTGAATCTGAAAAACCTCTTCAAATTGTTTTCGTACCTTTTGTTTCATTTCTTCAAAATTCCACTGCCGGCCGGTTTCCTTTTCTACAGAGGTAACGCCTTTATCTGTAAATCCGCATGGGTTGATATAGTCAAAAAAACGCAGATCGGTATTGACGTTGAATGCAAAACCGTGCATCGTGATCCCACGGCTGACACGTACACCGATGGCACATATCTTTTGCGGCATCTGTTTCCCGTCGAGGTGCGTCCACACCCCGGTAGCCTTGTTCAGTCTTCCTGCTTTAAGTCCGATCTCAGCGAGGGTACGAATGATGGTTTCTTCAATCAGAGTAATGTATTTTTTTACGCCTGTCTGCAAAAGGTCCAGGTCAATGATCGGATAACCCACAATCTGGCCCGGGCCGTGATAAGTGATATCGCCGCCACGGTTGGTGTGGAAATAGGAAATATGCTCCTGGGACAGTCTTTCCGGGGGAATGAGCAGGTTATTTTCCTTGCCGCTGCGTCCCAGGGTATATACATGCGGGTGTTCGCAGAAGAGCAGGTAGCCACCGTCCGGGATATCCTTTTCCCCCTCCGTAAGATGCAGTTTCTTTTCCTGCAACTGTTTCAGCAACTGTTCCTGGTAGTCCCAGGCTTCTTTGTAAGGGGCAGGTCCCAGGTCTTCAAAGACAACTTTCGGTTTCATGATCTTCCGTTTACGGTTACGACAGCATGGATATGCTTTTCGGCATGATAGGAAGAACGTACCAACGGACTACTTTCTACGAACTGGAAGCCTTTGTCCAGGCCGATTGTCTTATACCCGGAGAATGTTCCCGGTCTGACGTATTCTTTTACCGGATAATGCCTGGGCGAAGGTTGCAGGTACTGGCCGATGGTCATCACCTGGCATCCGGCGTCCAGCAGGTCATCCATGGTCTCCAGCACTTCTTCCCGGGTCTCTCCCAGCCCCAGCATGATACCGGATTTGGTGATTACCCCGCGGGAAGAAATGTATTGCAACACCTTCAGACTGCGATCATAAATGTTTTTATTCCGTACTTCCGGGGTCAGTCTTCTGACGGTCTCCACATTGTGGGAGATCACTTCCGGTCCTGCATCAATCACCTGTTGCAGCAATGCTTCTCTTCCCTGGAAATCCGGGATCAGGGTTTCGATAGTTACCTCCGGGTTGATTTTTTTTACGGTACGTATCGTTTCTGCCCAGAAGGAGGCACCCAGGTCGGGCAGGTCATCCCGATCGACAGAGGTGATGACGCAATGCCGGATACCCATGAGTTTTACAGACTCAGCCAGTCGCCGGGGCTCTTCCGGATCGGGGGACAGAGGTCTGCCTGTTTTTACGTTACAAAACTTGCAGGCCCGCGTGCAGATATCTCCCAGGATCATAAAAGTAGCTGTCCCTGCATTCCAGCATTCTCCGATGTTGGGACACTTTCCGCTGGTACATATGGTGTGCAGATGGTTTTTCTGAACCAGGTTTTTCACTCTCGAGTAGGTCTCTCCCCGGGGCATCTCCATTCTCATCCAGTCGGGCAGCCGTCTTCTCCTTGTTCTTCCTTCCTCCATTTACCTGATCTTTTAAGAGTGCAAAAATACATGAAATAAATCAGCCCACCTCATTTTTTTTATCTTTGCAAAAATTAATTCCCATGAGTAATATACAATTATCAGAACAAGAGATTATTAGAAGAAAAGCGCTGGAAGAATTACGGGCCTTGGGTATTGATCCGTATCCTCCGGAGGCCTTCCCGGTGACTGCATACTCGGATGAAATCCTGTCGCAATATGACCCGGAGAAGAATAATTTTCAGGACATAAGCCTGGCAGGTCGTATTATGACACGGCGGATCATGGGTAATGCTTCTTTCGTTGAGTTGCAGGATAGCAGGGGACGGATACAGGCTTATTTCCGCCGCGACGATATCTGCCCGGGCGAAGACAAAACCATGTATAACCGGGTGTTTAAAAAACTGTTGGACATCGGTGATATTATCGGCATCAAAGGTTTTGTCTTTATCACCAAAATGGGTGAGATTACGGTGCATGTCCAGGAGTTCAGGCTCCTGAGCAAGTCGCTGCGCCCTCTGCCTGTGGTCAAGGAAAAAGACGGAAAGATCTATCATGCCTTTACCGACCCGGAGCAGAGGTACCGGAACCGTTCACTTGATATGATCGTTAATCCTGAGGTGAAACAGATCTTTATCAAACGTACACAGATTGTCAACACGATGCGTGAGTTTATGAATGCCCGGGGCTATCTGGAGGTGGAGACCCCTGTGCTTCAGCCTGTTTATGGCGGAGCAGCAGCCCGTCCCTTCAAAACCCACCATTTCCGTCTCGACCAGACCCTATATCTGCGTATTGCCAACGAACTGTACCTGAAAAGACTCATAGTAGGAGGCTTTGACGGGGTGTATGAGTTTTCCAAGGACTTCAGGAATGAAGGGCTGGACCGTTATCATAACCCCGAGTTCACACAGATGGAGATTTATGTCGCATACAAGGATTATTACTGGATGATGGATTTCTTCGAAGAGATGATCGAGAAGGTAGCGGTAACCTTGCATGGTACCACCAGGGTGACGATTGATGACCGGGAGGTGGATTTCAAGAGACCCTGGACGCGGATGACCATGTTCGAAGCCATTGAAAAACATGCCGGAGTGGACATCTCACAGATGGAGGAAAAGGAGCTGCGCAAGACAGCTGAGAAACTGGGGGTAAAGACCGATCCGACCATGGGCAAAGGGAAGATCATTGATGAGATCTTCGGGGAAACCACAGAACCTAACCTGATTCAGCCGACCATCATTATGGATTATCCGGTGGAGATGTCTCCCCTTTCCAAAAAACACCGGTCCAAACCCGGATTGGTTGAGCGTTTTGAGGTGATTGTCAATGGCAAGGAACTGGCCAACTCTTTCTCCGAGCTGAATGATCCGATAGATCAGCGAGAACGTTTTGAACAGCAGATACTGCTGGGTAAACGAGGGGACGAGGAAGCGATGATGCTGGATGAAGATTTCCTGCAAGCGCTGGAATTGGGCATGCCCCCCACATCAGGCCTGGGCGTGGGTATAGACCGACTCACAATGCTTATGACAGGAGCACACTCTATCCAGGATGTTATTTTCTTCCCGCAGATGCGACCGGAAAAGAAACAAACGGTTGACCCCAAAGAGAATTATATAACCCGCGGGATTCCGGAAGAGTGGGTGCCCGTGTTGCAGACTTTGGGAATACTGCAGGCGGGACAATTGAAAGATCAAAAACCCGGGAAACTGTTTAACGACCTGTGTGGCTATAATAAAAAGCATAAACTCGGATTGAAAAATCCTACACAGGAAGAGGTAAAAGCCTGGGTGGGGAAGTGAGTGATGAGTGGTGAGTGGTGAGCAATGAGAAATGAGTGATGAGAAATGAGTGATGAGTGATGAGTGGTGAGGAGGGGGAAGAGTGATTTAGAGAATAGTAGATTTAAAATAATATACACATGAAAAAAGCATTAGCATTGAATATTGATCACGTCAGGTCTTTTATTTCTGAAAGTCAGATATACAAACTTTCCTCTGCGGTGAAGGAAAAACTGGAGATGGTGCATCGGAAGAGCGGACCAGGAAGTGATTTTTTGGGTTGGGTGGACATGCCATCTTCCATATCGGAACAGGATTTTGAGAAGATCGAACAGGCAGCCACCGATATGCAAAAAAAAACAGAGGCGGTTGTGGTAATCGGTATCGGAGGATCGTACCTCGGTGCCAAAGCTGTGATTGAAGCTTTGTCTCATGGTTTTATAAGCCGTCCTTCCGGGGGAAAGTATCCGGAAATCTATTTTGCCGGTAACAATATATCTGAAGATTACCTGTCAGAATTAGTGGATGTGCTGGAGGATAAAGAATACGGACTGGTGGTGATCTCCAAGTCGGGGACGACTACCGAGCCGGCCATTGCATTCCGTATTCTGAAAAGTCATCTGGAAGAGAAGATGGGAAAGACAGAAGCCGGAAAACGGATCATCGTCATCACGGATGCGCATAAAGGAGCTTTGCGTTCACTGGCCGACCGGGAGGGATACAAATCCTTTGTGATTCCCGATGATGTGGGAGGGCGTTATTCGGTGCTGACACCGGTAGGGCTGGTACCCATTGCCATAGCCGGTTTTAATATCAGAGCCCTGGTTGAAGGTGCCAGGGAAATGGAAGAAAAAACCGGGGTGGAGCATGGGCTGGATGACAACCCTTCGGCCCTGTATGCGGCGGTGAGGTATCTGTTGTATCAGTCGGGTAAAAAAGTGGAAATCCTGGTGAATTATCATCCTAAACTGCATTTTTTTGCAGAGTGGTGGAAGCAGCTGTTTGGCGAGAGTGAAGGGAAAGACGGAAAGGGGATCTTCCCGGCAGCTGTTGATTTTACTACGGATTTGCATTCGATGGGTCAATATATTCAGCAGGGGGAGCGGATCCTTTTCGAGACGGTAATCTCCGTTGAGCACTCCGAGCGTACCCTTAAAATACCGGAAGACCCTGCCAACCTGGATACATTGAATTACCTGGCCGGCAAACGTATTGATGAGGTGAACAAAATGGCTGAGCTGGGGACGCTCCTGGCGCATGTGGACGGGGGCGTGCCGAACCTGAAGATAGCCCTGGAAAGACTGGATGAAAGGTGTCTGGGACAACTGATTTATTTTTTTGAAAAAGCATGTGCCGTCAGTGGATACCTGCTGGGTATCAATCCTTTCGACCAACCCGGGGTGGAGGCTTACAAACACAACATGTTCGCTTTACTGGGCAAACCGGGCTTTGAGAAAGCAACCCGGGAGATCAGAAAGAAGATATTATAAATTGCAAGGGCACAGGTCCTTTGTGTCCTTACATTGTCGGTTACAACTTCCCGCCACAGTATTTACAATATTCCGCGTCGGCATCATGTCCTTCCCGCAGGCAGTGGGGACAAACCTGTGTGGTTACGGTTTTCGACTGACGGGCCCGTGAATATTCTACCGTGACAATGCCGGTAGGGACGGCGATGATACCATAACCCAGAATCATCACCAGGCTGGCGATGAACTGTCCCAGGTTGGTGGAGGGGGCGATGTCGCCATAACCCACGGTAGTCAGGGTGACGATGGCCCAATAAATACCTTTGGGGATACTGGTGAAGCCGTTTTCCTCACCTTCAACCATATACATGAGTGTTCCCAGGATGATCACCAGCGTAACGACGGTTAGAAGGGAACACGCTGATCTTGGCACGGCTGGCTTTCAGAGCCCGCATCAGGGTCTCCCCTTCGCTGATATAACGGCTGAGCTTAAAAAGGCGGAAGATACGAAGCAGACGCAAAGCCCGGACGATGACCAGCCCATGGGCTCCGCCGACAAACAAACCGATATAGCTGGGTAAGACTGCCAACAGGTCAATGATTCCATAAAAACTGAAGATGTATCCGGTAGGTTTTTTTACCACCCATATACGCAGAAAATATTCAAGGGTGAAGAAAAAGGTGATGGTCCATTCGATGATTGTAAACCCTTCTGCAAAAAGGTTGTGATATGCCGGGACACTCTCCATCATGACAGCCAGGATGCTGATGACAATCATGATCAGCAGGAGGATATCAAAAAGCTTGCCTGCCGGCGTGTCTGCCTCGAAGATGATCTCATACAGTTTTTTACGGACAGAAGAGTTCATAGGGGAAAGGTTTTCAGGATAAAACTACGGGTTTTTTATGAATTTTCCGTGAATTTGGGAAAACAAGAAACATTATTTATCTTTAAAAAGTCTGAAGAGAAGGATTCTTGCAGGAGATCTTCAGGCGTCATTGTTCCATTTTATCTATTTTTCATGTTAGTAAAAACCTATGGTAGTGCTGTTCATGGTATTCGTGCTATTACGGTTACCGTGGAAGTGAATGTCTCTACCGGCATTCGTTATTTTCTGGTGGGGTTGCCGGACAGCGCCGTAAAAGAGAGCCAGCACCGGATACAATCGGCCTTACACAGCAATGGTCTGAAATGGCCGGGAAAACAGATTGTGATCAATATGGCGCCCGCTGATGTGCGCAAAGAGGGGTCGTTGTATGACCTGACCATTGCCATTGGGATCCTGGCTGCCTCCGAGCAGTTGCCTTCCGGTAACCTGGGACGTTACATGATCATGGGCGAGTTGTCGCTGGACGGGGGGCTTCAGCCGATCAAGGGAGCGTTGCCCATAGCCCTGCAGGCACGGGAAGCCGGCTTCGAGGGGATCATCCTGCCGAAGAAAAATGCCCTGGAAGCAGCCGTGGTGGAAGGACTGAAAGTTTATGGAGCAGAAAATCTGCGAGAAGTGGTGGCTTTTGTGAGTACGGGAAATACCCTGCAGGAGACCCGGGTGGATGTGCAAAGTCTGTTCATGTCGAAGATGAACCGTTATTCTTTTGACTTTGCCGACGTGCGGGGGCAGGAAACCGTAAAAAGGGCCTTGGAGATCGCGGCCAGCGGAGGGCACAATGTCCTGATGATCGGGAGTCCGGGTGCGGGGAAAACAATGCTCGCCAAACGTCTGCCCACCATCCTGCCGCCCTTGTCGCTGGATGAAGCCATAGAAACCACAAAAATTCACAGTGTGGCGGGCAAGATCGGGGATGCCACCTCGCTGATGACACGCCGTCCTTTCCGCAGTCCTCACCATACCATTTCCGATGTCGCCCTGGTCGGTGGAGGGACTTATCCGCAGCCGGGAGAGATTTCCCTGGCTCACAATGGTGTTTTGTTCCTCGATGAGCTTCCCGAATTCAAGAGACAGGTGCTGGAGGTGTTGCGACAACCCCTGGAAGACCGGGAGATCACGATCTCCAGAGCCAAATTTACCGTGAAATATCCGGCCAGCTTCATGCTGGTAGCTTCTATGAACCCCTGTCCCTGCGGGTATTATAACCATCCTACCAAAGCCTGCGTCTGTACCACCGGTATGATCCAGAAATACCTGAGCAAAATCTCAGGACCGCTGCTCGACCGGATTGACATGCACATCGAAGTAATCCCCGTGGAATTTGATAAGCTGGCAGGTACCAGACCGGCCGAGACCAGCGGGATGATCCGTGAAAGAGTAATACATGCCAGAGGTATCCAGGCCCAAAGGTATGCTTCTTATCCCGGGGTTCACAGCAATGCCCAGATATCCAGGAAAATGATCGAGAAGTTCTGCCGGATTGATGAACAAGGTCAGCAACTGCTGAAGAATGCCATGGAAAAACGGGGGTTGTCAGCCCGGGCCTACGACCGGATTCTGAAAGTGGCCCGTACCATTGCCGACCTGGAAGAATCGGAGAATATACAAAATAACCATCTGGCCGAAGCCATACAGTATCGAAGTCTGGATCGCGAAGGATGGGGAGGGTAAAGAAGCATGGTTGATGAAGAATAATAAAGGGAAGGCATTACCCGGCATAGATGTCACCTGAACGAAAAGGGTGCTTAAAATATAAATATTTAAATATGTAATTAAATATTTATTTAAATACATATATTGCGAATGAAAAATATTCAAGTGGATCATTATTTTAAGCAAAATATCCCCGGGGCTGTGTATATTTGTGGTGATAAAAGGTATTTTGTTAGTATGGGGTTGTTATGAGTTTTGGAAAAGCAATGCGATTGAAGTGGCAGTATTATTCTGTTTTGGTTTTACTGTTTTTGTTTTGCGGGATACGGACAGAGGCACAGGGTTTGCGTTTTATGCTGGATTTTACGCCTCAATTGAATTGGTTTCAGTCCAATAACCCTGCCAGGGTGCATACCAAAGGGAGCACTTTCGGTTATGATGTAGGACTGCAGTTCAATTATTTTTTCAGTCAAAATTATGCTTTTGTCACCGGAATCAAAATATTTCACACGGGGGGCAGGTTATCCTATGCGGATACGATTGAACTGGCTGTGAGCGACAGGACTCTTACGGTACCTGCGAACACGCCGGTTACATACAGAAATGAATATGTGCATCTTCCCCTGGGTATTCACCTGGAGAGCGTGGAGATCGGATATCTTTCCTTTTATTTTGAAACGGGAGCAAGTCTGCTGTTTCGTTTCAACACCTGGATTAATGTTGATGGTATTACGGATATCAAGGAAAACGGGACTGAAGATATAAACATGTTCAATCTGGCATATTTTGCACGGGGGGGCGTGATGTATTCGCTCGGGGGGAAAACAGCGATCACAGGAGGGGTTTCATATGTCCACGGATTGATGGATATGACAAAAGATCCCGGAGGAGGACCGGAGGACCGCTTGATTTTTCATTCACTCGGACTCCGGTTGGGTATTGTTTTTTAAAACCAGAAATATGAAAATCACACTTGCCCAGTTGGATTATTTTATTGGTGATTTCAGGGGAAACGCTGAGAAGATCAAAAACACCATTCTACAAGCCCGGGACAGGGGGTCGGATCTGATTGTTTTTTCTGAGCTGACGGTTTCGGGGTATCCTCCGCTGGATCTGCTGGAAAGAAAAGAGTTTGTTGAGCAATGTCTCCGGACGGTGGAAGCGTTGACGCCGTGGTGCCGCGATATCGCCGCTCTTATCGGAAGTCCTTCTATCAACCCGGCGTCCGAAGGGAAAAATCTTTATAATTCCGCCTTTTTGCTGTATGATGGCAAAGTACAGGACGTGGTACACAAATCTCTGTTGCCCACGTATGATATTTTTGATGAATACAGGCATTTTGAGCCCAATACGGACGTTCATGTGATAGCCGTGGGAGGGAAAAAGATTGCTTTGACTATTTGTGAAGACCTGTGGGACGAACAACCTATCGAGATGGAGTTTGGCAAAAGCCGGTTGTATTCTTTTTCGCCGATGAAAGAACTGGCCCAATCAGCCCCGGATTTGATCATCAATATTGCTGCATCCCCGTTTGCTTATAACCGTATCGGTGCCAAAAGGGAGGTTTTTACAAAAAAAGCCAGGGACTACGGCATTCCCGTATTTTTTGTTAACCAGGTGGGGGCGCAGACCGAGTTGATTTTTGAAGGGGGGTCTCTGGTGGTAAACCCACGCGGAGAGATTGTGGCCGAGTTAAAACGCTTTGAAGAAGATGTCAGGGATTTCGGGCTGGAAAAAGTGATCAAAACGACAAAGGTCGTTTCTGTGTCCGAACCTGACGATTATATCCCGGAAGTTCATGACGCCCTTGTGCTCGGATTGAAGGATTATTTTGAAAAGACAGGCTTTACCGATGCCATTCTCGGAGTGTCGGGAGGGATTGACTCGGCCGTGAGCCTGGTACTGGCCAAAGAAGCGCTGGGGGCAGATCATGTTCATTCCCTTCTTTTACCTTCACAGTTTTCCACCGATCATTCGGTAACGGATGCTGAAAAATTGTCCCGTAATCTGGGAGTGCCTTATCATATTGTACCTATTAAAACGGCCTATTCGGAATTTGAAAAACTCTTGCAGCCTTACTTTAAGGATCTGCCTTTTGATGTGACCGAAGAAAATCTGCAAGCCCGTATCCGTGCCGTATTGTTGATGGCTTTTTCCAATAAGTTCGGGTATATCCTGTTGAACACTTCCAACAAGAGTGAGGCTGCCGTGGGGTATGGTACCCTGTACGGGGATATGGCCGGGGGATTGTCGGTGTTGGGAGATATTTACAAATCGGATGTATATAAACTGGCCCGTTATATCAACAGGGAAGGGGAAGTGATTCCTGAGAATATTTTGATTAAGCCGCCTTCAGCCGAATTAAGCCCGGGGCAGAAAGACTCGGATACACTGCCGGATTATTCCTTACTGGATCAGATTCTGTATCAGTATATCGAGTTGCAGATGCCGGTAAAAGAGATTATTGAAAAAGGGTATGAGGCCGATATGGTAAAGAAAACGATCCGTCTGGTCAACAGGAATGAGTATAAACGTTATCAGGCTCCCCCTATCCTGCGCATCTCTTCCAAGGCTTTCGGAGCAGGCCGCCGGCTGCCCCTGGTAGCGAGTTATGATTAAAGAGACAAAAACAGATGTGTTGTAAAACATTTTTTTTATCTTTGTTTCGTCTTTAATCAAAACAATATTTTTCCCCGATGGCACCAACAAATCATGAAGTAGCATGTGATTATTTTCTGAATAATCCGGATTCGGTATTTTATCCTTTGACGGACGAAGAAAAAGGGGGATTATTTAATAATCATGTCTGTACGATCTATAAGAAAGGGGAGATTATTTTCAGAGAGGGAGATAAACCTGCAGGATTGATCTGTCTGGCAAACGGGAAGGTTAAGATATTTAAGGAGGGGGTAGGAGGCCGTGAGCAGATCGTAAGGATGGCCAGTCCTTTGGGATTTATCGGATACCGTGCTTTGTTTGCCGAACAGAATTACTCGGGTTCGGCAGTGGCTTTGGAAGATTCTGTGGTATGTATTCTTGAAAAGGAGTCCCTTTACAAAGTGATGCGTACAAATGCCAACCTGACCATGCGGATGATGAAAAAGATGGCCACCGAACTGGGTATTTCCAACACACGTACCGTTAGTCTGACGCAAAAACACATACGTGGTCGTCTGGCCGAATCACTTCTGTTACTGGTGGATACCTATGGACTTGAGGAAGATAAGATGACGATAAAGGCCTATCTGTCACGGGAAGATCTGGCTAACTTGTCGAACATGACCACCTCCAATGCCATACGAACCCTTTCCACATTTGCCGGGGAAAATCTAATCGCTCTGGATGGCCGTAAAATCAGCATCCTCGATATGAAAAGGCTGGAACGGGTGAGCGATATGGGATGATAAAAAGGCAGAAAGGGTTCGATATCTGAACCGGATAAAGAAAAAATACCTTTAAATTTTTATAAAAAGCTTTCGTTTGTACATCCACCAGGTGATGTACCAGAGGGAGGTCCATATCAGTATGGCGGTGAGAATGTTCTCGACGGACTCTCCGGTCCAGGCAAACAGCGCATGAGTAAAAGGATAAAGAATGTGCAGGATAAAACTGCTTCCTCCCACATGGGCAAAAAGATAGATAAACAAGGGATTCATGCCTACAACGGCAAAAAAGAGAACCCAGCTGCGGGATTTCTTAATATCGATCAGCCAATAAGAGAAGGCCAGTACCAGTAAGGCATATCCACCGCTGACGATCACAAAAGAGGAAGTGGCAATTCTCTTGATGACAGGGGTTACCGGGCTTAGTGCATAACCGGCCAGGATGCCGATCATTCCTGCAAGGGCCAAAATCCGGAATTTTTTCATGGGGGATTTGTCGCTGATCAGAATATTTCCTGCCAAAACTCCCCAGATGGTATGAGCCGTGGTGGGGATGGCATTGAAGGATACCCAGTGACCGCTCAGGTCCTCCCCGCCGTATTGCAGGTCGAGCCAGGTACCGAAATTTTCATTGGGGGTAAAAGGATGGTTAAATCCGGGCACCCAGAAAAGCCGGTACAAGAGTTCCGTAACCAGCAAAAAAGCAAAAGATACCATTAACTGATAACGGAAGGATTTATTTCGAATCAAAAAGGCAATAAGATAAGTAACAGAAAGTTGTGCCAGCACATTCTGAAACCGGAAAGTAATCTTTCCCGGGACGATGCAATACAGGGCCCATCCCAGAATAAGTAACAGTACAGAACGTCTGATGGCATGGTGCAAAAGATCCCGGGACGACTGTCCCTGCCTGACTCTTTTGGCCACGGAGAAAGGAATAGCTACGCCGACAATAAACATAAAGAAGGGTTGTACCAGGTCCCAGAAATGAAGTCCCTGCCAATGCTGGTGATGGAATTGCATAAACAGGGCGTGAAGGATTGTTCCTTCAGGGGTTGCATGCGTGAGATAAGAAAAAAGACCTGTGAATTCTCCGATCAGAAGGAACATGGTTGCCCCCCGGAAGAAATCCAGAGAGAGTAATCTTCCTTCAGGAATGTAAGGTTGTGATGTTTTCATAAAAAAATGGATTGGCAGTTTATTTCAGGTTAGTTGTTCTTCAATGAAGGTACCAAGTGTCAGATAATTTTTATATAGTTTTTCATATAATTTGACGTTTTCCGGAATGGGCAGGTATTTTTTTTCGAAGCCGTTTCCCATGTTGTTTTGTGCTTCTTCGAATGAATCGTATATCCCGGCGACAACAGCGGCGGCCATGGCGGCACCCAGGGCAACTGTCTGTTCGGCCCGGGCGATCTTGATCGGGCGGTTCATTACATCAGCCAGGATCTGCATAACGAAGGGTGATTTTTTGGCGATCCCTCCCAGGGCGATAACGCCTTCGAAGTCAATACCTTCTTCTACGAAACGATCTGCAATTCTTCTGGATCCATAGGCTGTAGCTTCTACCAGGGCTCTGAACACTGCTGGGGCATCTGAACCCAGAGATAATCCGGTGATGGCTCCTTTCAGGAGGTGATTGGCGTCGGGTGTGCGGCGGCCATTGAACCAGTCGAGAGCCAGGATGCCGGATTGTCCGGGAGATGTTTTCTCTGCTTCTGAGGTGAGTCTGGCAAGGATATCTTCTTCCAGGGTCAGGTTGCCTTTGACATGGTTCAGGGGCCATGACAACAGATTTCTGAACCAGGCATATACATCACCAAAAGAAGACTGTCCTGCTTCGAGGCCCACCATCCCGGGGATGATGGATCCGTCCACCTGGCCGCTGATGCCACGCACCATTTTATGGCCGTAACGCTCTGCCGGGACCACCATCATGTCGCAGGTTGAAGTACCCACTACTTTACTAAGGTACCCGGGTTTGATTTCACCGCCGACGGCTCCAAGATGTGCATCAAAGGCGCCGGTACCCACGACGGTCGCGGGGGTGAGTCCCAGGCGTGCAGCCCATTCTTCCGAGAGGGCCCCGGCCGGTATGTCTGCTGTGTAAGTAACAGAATAAAGATGTTCCCGAAGACCTTTCAGCATAGGATCCAGACGTGTCAGAAACTCTTCTGACGGAAGCCCTCCGAACTCTTCATGCCACATGGCTTTGTGCCCTGCAGCACAGCGGCTTCGTTTTAAGGTTAGAGGGTCGGTGTTACCGGTGAGCAGAGCCGGCATCCAGTCACAATGTTCTACCCACGACCAGGCTGCTGCCCGCACTTTTTTATTGGTACGTAACGTATGCAGGATTTTAGCCCAGAACCACTCAGAGGAGTAAATACCTCCTGAGTATTTGGTGAAATCCGTACCTCCCCAGGTATGAGCCAGGTGGTTGATCTCTTCAGCTTCATTCACCGAAGAATGGTCTTTCCACAGGATGAACATAGCGTCCGGATCATCTTTGAATTCGTCGGTAAGCACCAGAGGAGTACCTGCACGGTTAACGGCTACAGGGGTTGAGCCGGTGGTATCGATGGTCATCCCCGCCACCTCTTCAGGATGTGCCCCTGTTTTATGCATTGCTTCACGTATGGTTTGTTCCAGTCCTTCCAGATAATCCAGTGGATGCTGGCGAAAACGGTTGGCACCAGGATCACAATACAGGCCTTTCTTCCAGCGGGGATACTCAAAGACCGCTGAGATCAGTTCCTGACCGTTGGTTGCATCAATCAATACCGAACGGACCGAATCGGTGCCGTAATCAATGCCAAAAACGAGTACCCGTTTCATTACATTTCTTTTTTTGTTTGGAGGAGGAAGTCTTTCAGTGCTCCGTAGTCATTCCCCATACGGATGGTCTGTTTTTCCCGGTTCATACACTTTGCGAGTCTTTCCGGGATATCAGGGAGTTTCCCGGTTTCTTCGGCCACTACGTCCTTGAATTTAGCCGGGTGAGCGGTGGCGAGAAATATGCCGGGAGTGTCTTCATCTTTTTGGTTGGTTATCAATCCCAGGTAGCCGATCGCACTGTGAGGATCCAGTATATATCCGGTATTTAAATAAACCATTCTGATGGTATTTCTTATTTCTTGTTCATCAAAGAAACAACCGGTGACATCCCTGCGTATTTCATGGATTTTGTCATCATACATATGCCTTATGCGTGCCAGGTTACTGGGATCTCCGACATCCATTGCATTGGCGATCGTCTGAATTGACGGGTGCGGGGTATATATGCCTGTTTCAAGATATTCCGGAACCACCTTGTTTATATTGGTAGCAGCCACAAATCCTGTTACCGGCAATCCCATTTTTTTGGCCATCAATCCCGAGGTGAGGTTTCCAAAATTGCCACTGGGAACGGATATGACCGGTTTAACCTCCGGATTGCCAAGTTGTGCCCAAGCGTACAAATAGTAGAAGGATTGGGGCAATAATCGTCCAATATTGATTGAATTGGCGGAAGAAATGTTGATCCGGCTGCATAAATCATCGTCAGCAAAGGCAGATTTTACCATACGCTGGCAGTCATCGAAAGTCCCGTCAATTTCCAGCGCGGTAATATTTTCTCCCAGGGTGGTAAATTGTTTTTCCTGCAAATCACTTACTTTCCCCTTCGGATAAAGAATGACCACATCCACTCCTTCCACGCCCAAAAAACCATGGGCAACGGCACTGCCCGTATCTCCGGAGGTAGCTACCAGGATGGTTATTTTTTCTCCCTGTTTTGCCGTAAAGTAGGCCAGGCAACGTGCCATAAAACGTGCGCCCACATCTTTAAATGCCAGGGTTGGTCCGTGAAAGAGTTCCAGGATATGGTATTGGTCATGGAGGTGTATCAGGGGGATATTAAAATTGAGTGCATCGGTAATGATACTCCACAGGGCATCGTCGGGCAGATCATTCTCTGTGTAAGGCCGGGCTACTTTGAACGCAATCTCAGCCCAGCTCAGGTTCGGAAGTTCCCTGAAAAAAACATCAGGGAAAACAGGGATTCCTTCGGGAACGAATAAACCCTTGTCGGGAGCCTGGCCAAGAAGGACTGCCTCTCGAAAAGAAACAGAAGGTGTTGATCTGTTCGTGCTGATGTATCTCATGATCAGCTGTAAATTTAATTAAACTGAAAATATCATGAAATTATTTTTACTCCTTGTGTAGCAATTTTTGAAAAATAGGCGTTAAAATTGATTTCTGTATCCTGGTAAGCCTGTGTCATCGCAGTTTTTACCTTTGCTGCAACTTTCGCTCCGCGCATGAGTGCAAAAACCGACGGTCCCGATCCGGAGATGCCGCATCCGAGGGCTCCGTTTTCCATGGCAGCATTTTTTAATTTATGATAGCCCGGGATCAGCAATGAGCGTACGGGTTCCGCTACTACATCCTTCATGGATCTGGCTATAAGGTCATAATCTTTTTTCAGGAGGCCGGTGACAAGACCGGCCACATTTCCCCATTGTTGTATGGCTGCATCCAGTGCCAGAGTTTTTTTAAGGATATCCCGGGCATCGCGTGTTCTGATTTCCACCAGAGGATGAAAAACAGTGCAGTAAAGATCCTCCGGATAGTCCAGCCGTATAATATCCAGGGGGTCGTAGCTGCGTATCAGGACGAATCCTCCGTAGATTGCCGGAGCCACATTGTCTGCATGCCGGGTTCCGGAAGCGCTCATTTCCCCCAGCATAGCATAAGGGATCAGTTCTCTTTCGGTGTATTTCTTTTTCAGCAGGATGTTAACGGCGAATGCAGTACCGGCGGCACTGGCTCCGCTGGATCCTATCCCGCTCCCCGGGACAATGCCTTTATCCAGTTCAATTTCCAGGCCGAAGGGCATGCCATTATCTTCCAGCATTTTATGAGAAACTATGCCTGCAATGTTTTGGTTGGTATCGAGGGGAATATTGTCAGCTCCGCTAATGCGGGTAATACGGATTTCTTTGTTTTCCGTTTTCCGGAAAGTCATAATATCTCCCGGGGCTTCAACGGGAAATCCCAGGATGTCAAAACCGCAGGTTACATTTGACACGGTAGCAGGGACAAATATTTTCAATGATTCCATGGATAAAAACTTTTAGGATGGCACATATTAATGAACGGTACGCATGATGTCTCCGAACACTCCGGCGGCAGTGACCTCGGCACCAGCGCCAGCCCCCTGGATCACCAGGGGCTGGGATTTATATCTTTCAGTGGTGATAATCAGAATATTATCTTTTCCTGCCAGATGATAAAACGGGTGAGCATGATCTATTTTTTTCAGGCCGATAGAGGCATTTTGTCCGTCATATTCCGCCACATAACGAAGGCTTAAGCCTTCATTTTCGGCATCTTTTCTTACTTGTTCGAAGGAATCATCATAGTTTTCCAGCAAGAGGAAAAACTCATCCAGATCCCTGGCCCGGGCGCATTCTTCCGGGAGTAAAGAATCTCTTTTCACTTCATCAATGTTCATAACGGCTCCTGCTTCCCGGGCCAGGATCAGGATCTTTCGGGCGACATCTTCTCCGCTGAGGTCTATCCTCGGATCAGGCTCGGTGAGACCTTTCTGCATGGCCTCGCGCACTGTCTGTGAGAAGGGTTGTTCCGGACCGAAAGTATTGAAGATATAGTTCAACGTACCTGACAATACCGCTTCGATGCGCAGAATTCTGTCGCCGCTTTGTACCAGGTCATTCATGGTCCTTATCACGGGCAGGCCGGCGCCGACGTTGGTTTCAAAGAGCAGGGAGACATTCCTTTTACGTGCCAGGACCCGGTTTTGCTGATAAAAGGGATAGTCTGCAGCAATACCGGCTTTATTAGAGGCTACCACGGAAATGCTGGTATCCAGAATCTCTTTGTACCATCCCGGAATTTCCGTGCTGGCTGTATTATCAACAAAAACACTGTTGCGGAGATTGTAGTTTTTCATCTTTTTTACGAAGGAAGCCATATCCGTCGGAGAACCCTCAACCTTGAGTTGTTCTTCCCATGTGTCAAGGTTTATGCCTTCATAGTTTAACAACATTTTCCTGCTATTAGCCACGCCCGCGAGATTAAATTCGATAGAAAATTCTTCACGCAGGTATTTTCGTTGTGCTGCAATTTGTTGCATGAGCGTCTTTCCCACATTGCCTACTCCCACGATAAACAAATTGACTTTTCTGTATTGTGACAGGAAGAATGTCTCATGCAGGACATTCATGGCTTTTTTCAGGTCTTTCCGGTTGATAACCACCGATATGTTTTTTTCGGTGGATCCCTGTGCGATGGCAATGACATTGATTCCGTTGCGTCCCAATGCGGCGAAAGTTTTTCCGGACAATCCGATGCTACGTTTCATATTGTTGCCGACCAGGGCAACCATGGCAAGATTGGTTTCCACTTCAACGGGATTAATGCGGTTGTATTTCATCTCCAGGGAGAACTCATCACGTATCAGGGTGATCACCAGGTCGAGGTGATCTTCCGGGATGCCGAACGTGATGGAGTATTCGGAAGAGGCTTGGGTAAGGAAGACCACGTCCACGGATTGGTTGCTCAGAAGGCGGAATAGACGGGCTGCTATCCCGGAAGGGCCGGAGATACTGGTGCCGGAGAGAGTAAGCAGGACCAACTGATCTATACCCGATATTCCCTTTACCGGATGAGCGTTGGGGAGTGTTTCGCTGGTGATAAGTGTCCCCGGATCGTCAGGGGAAAAAGTGTTGAGGATATGGACGTTTATGTCTTCCCTTAGTAGCGGTTGTATCGCGGGAGGATGGATGATCCGTGCGCCAAAGGTAGAAAGCTCCATGGCTTCTTCGTAGGTGAGATGCTCAATGGGGCGGGCTTGTTTGACGATCCTCGGATCAGCCGTCATCACACCGGAGACGTCCGTCCATATCTCCAGTTGTCCGGCTTTCATAGCTCCGGCAACCAACGCGGCCGTATAATCAGAGCCGTTTCGTCCGAGAGTGGTTGGTATGTCGGTCATGGTCGATGCAATAAAACCGGGGAGTAAATAATTGTTTCCTTTCTTTATATGACGGCGTAATAGTTTGTATGTGATTTCCATGTTTACCACCGCCTGACCGAACTTGTCGTCGGTACGGATCAGTTCACGTGCATTGAGAAGCGTGACGGGGAATTTATCTGTTTTCAGGGTTTTGTATAAAATGAAGGAAGAAAGGATTTCTCCGAATCCCAGTAGTTTATCACGGGTTTTTACAGAGAGGTCACGAGTCAGAAAGATGCCGTTGGTCAGGTCTTCCAGTTCATTCAGGGTTCTTTTTACATTGGAGAGTATGCGGCTTTGTACGGTTACAGGTATCAGTTCGTATATCCATTGGAGATGAAGGTTTTCAATTTCTTTCAACTCTTCTGCATACCGTTCGTTTCCTGCTGCGGCCATTTCCCCCGCCCTGGTTAGGTGGTCCGTAGTGTCTCCTATGGCCGATAACACCACTACCATGCCTGCGGGGTTGGCACGGCTGAGGATAATCTGTTTCACTCTTCTTATGCATGTGGCACAAGCCAGAGATGATCCGCCAAATTTTAATATTTTCATGAGTTATAACTTTCCTATGATTTGACCTAAATGGTTATGTTATTTATAAATCTTTGACCATGTTCTAACAATATGATAAACGCATTGCAACGAACAGGCAGTTAATAAATATATATGTATTGCGGATAAAAAATCATGAAAACCCCTTACGGGGTCATGGTCAAGGTAAGGGTAGCAGCATTAAAGCCACGCATTCGGCTTTCACAACCGACAGAACTGTTTACCATAAGTGTATAAACATTCATAATGATCTTTCTGTCAACAAATATATATCAGAATTTATCAAATGAGGTAATCCTCATAGAAATTTAAATTGTTTCTAAATAAGTTCTTGCTTAATACGGACAGTATATGGCTCCGTTATTATGTTTATCAGGAAAATTATAGATGATTGAGACAGAGAGCAGATACATAAAATCGTTTGCTTCGGAATAGGGTGAAGAAAAACCGTCTGTATAATCGGAAAAAACAAATTGTGGCATCAATTCTCCTCTGACAGCGAGGCTTTCGGAGATACCATACTGAACACCGACACCAAAAGGAATGGCAAGGGAGATATTCTTCAGTTTTGACGGGTCAGTCGGAGAAAAGTTATTGCCCGGAGCAACGACAGCATACGGAAAGGAGAGGCCTCCTATCACATCTACCCGCCAGCGGTCCCAGTATCTTACCAGTTTTTTTTTGTTATAACCTCTGTGTTTATCGACAAAAAAAGAATAAACAGCCTGAACGGAAGGCTGCCACAGCACAGACCGATAGGCATAATTGCGGCTGGAA
>JAGGWN010000034.1 GCA_021157415.1 Bacteroidales bacterium
AGGATTTTTTTCCAATCGCGCCCAATGTAATCAAATGCATACTTACACTCTATTTTTTTAAAAATAAACCGGGCATAGAAAGGAGCTTTGTGAAGATCAAATTCTCCGTAATCCAGGATATGAAACGATCCGTCTTCTTTCAAATGATTGAAAGCATTCCGGATAACCACCTCCCTGACCTCCTGGGGAAAACCATGCAACACAAAACTGATGAATACCTTGTCAAACTTCTTTCCGAGATTGAACGGAATATCTATCCTCTGTCTGACAAAAACAGCTCCGGGTTTGTCTTCACATTTTTTTCTGAATTTTCTTTCCATCTCCTCTGAAATATCCAAGCCGGTCACATGTCCTCTGTCCAGATATTGATACATCAGGCAGGCATTTCTTCCGGTGCCGCACCCAAGGTCCAGTATCACGTCTTTTTTATCGATTTTCATAAAAGCCACAGCTCTCCGGATAAATCCCCGGTAAAATCCCAAAGTGACCATATTCAACAGAACATCATAATGTTTCGCAACAAACGGGGTAAGTTCAACTTCGGAATCCGGATATAATTTTACCATATTTTTTAATTTTTCTAAATGTCAATCTCCAAATCACAAAACCTTAAAGATCTTTAAACACCCTGGCCAGGGAATATCCGGGAGCTTTCAAATCAAGATCGAGAAAATAACCGAAAGGCGTCTGAAACACCTCGTATCCAGAATTTTTCAGTCGTTCTTCCACCCGGTTAAAAAGGTCTTTTGTAAAATGCGGGTCTCCCTTGCTATCAGACAAATGGGCAAATGAGTGCAATGCCACCCGCCGGGTATTGTTTTTTCCTGCCGCCCATTTGATATTTTTCAACAGTTTTTTTTCAACCGCCGTTGTGTTTTCCATATCTTCTGCCTCAACATGGATAAAGGCTGTCTGCACATCCTTCAACACCAGCGACTCCTCCGCATCCGGAAAATCTTCCAGGGTTTTGTTCCTGGGGGTCCATCCAAACTCTGTCGTGTAAATAAGCAATAATTTCATGTGATCATATGTATTAAGACAAGGTAAAAGTAATACTTTATCCCCATCTTTTATATACAAATTATATACAAAACTATTCCTGATTTCCCTCGAGAAAGATTCTGATCGCTTCTTTTATACTAACCGGCTTAAGGTCTTGGGGTAATGTAAATATCTCTATTCCTGTTCTTTCCAACGTCTCTTTCGCCTTGGGACCTACCTGGTAAGTAATCACTCTATGAATTCCTGCTCTTGACAACAAAGCCACCGATTGAATACCTACGCCATGCGCAGCATCAAAGTGCTCTTCATTGGAAAGTAAAGTGGTTATTTTTTCAACGGTATCATAAATTGCAAAAAAACGGGCTCTGCCGAAGTTTTCCCCGACATGCTCTTTGTCCATAGTCTGAATAGCAATTTTCATTTGTCAAATATTTTATTTACTTATCTCTTAACTTATATCTTTAATTTATCTTTTTACATAATCGCTCCTTCGGGGCACACACTTACACATATCTTACAATTACTGCATTCATCCCGTATTACCACAGCGATCTCATTTTCCAGCTTTATGGCATGCATCGGACACACCTCCGCACACGCCCCGCAACCTGTGCATATATCAGGCTGTATATAAGTAAAAGGAGTCTTTGCGACGGTGCTCCTGCTGAAATTATTTTCATTTTCCTGTCTCATTTTTCAACTGTTCAGGTTCGACATTTCTTTGTATGATTTCCCAGGCTTCTTTTATCCTGCCGGCTACCTTGCTATCTTTCATTTCTACTACACTTTTCCCGGCATTAATCGCCTCAGAAAAATCAGAATCATAGGGAATTTCCGATAATAATTCAATGCTCTGCTCTTTGAGAAATGTCTTTAGCCGGCCGGCCATTTCCGTATGAATATCTGCCTTATTGATAACACATCCTGCAGGGATCTTAAAATTTTGCACTACCTCCAGCACCCGTTCCAAATCATGCATCCCTGACAGAGTTGGTTCGGTCACCAACACTACATAATCGGTACCGGTAATCGAGGCAGTCACCGGACAGCCTATTCCGGGGGATCCGTCAATAAGAATATATTCCACATTTGTTTTCTCCGCTTGTTTCCGGGCTTCCTTCCTCACTTCGGTCACCAGTTTTCCCGACATATCCGAACCGATACCCAGGCGTGCATGAACCAACAGATTGTCCATGCGTGTCCTGGCGACAAATATACCTCCTGCTTTCAGCAGCTTCATCTCGATGGCTTCTACCGGACAGATCCGGGCACAATACCCGCAACCCTCACATTCTATGGGAAGAACTTTATAAACCACACCCTCCGGTTCAATCGCATCAAAATGACACACTTCCACACAATCCCCGCATCCAATACATGTTTCCGGATTGATCACGGCTTCATACCCACTGAAAAAATCTCTTGTTTTCAGGGTTTCAGGCGCAGTCACCAGATGCATATCCGCTGCGTCCACATCACAGTCGGCCACTACCGCATTTTTCCCTGCCAACCAGGCAAAAGAAGCAGTCAGAGATGTTTTCCCCGTACCCCCCTTTCCCGATATGATCACAATTTGTTTCATTCGGTTTTCATCTCTTCAGAAATTTCAAGAATATGCCGGTACACTTTCTCCATCTCCCGTCGTACCTCAGGTATTTTTCCGTACATCAAACCTCCTCCGGCATATATACCGGCAGCCTCTCTCAAATGAGGAATACGGGCAATGATCCTGATTTTTTCTGTGCCACAAAAATCATCAATCAATGTTATGGCCGGGTCATCTTTATTGATAACCACTGCAAAAGGTTTCCCCAATTCCTTCAAAGTCTTTACTGCCAGCCCCAGATCATGCAAACCGAAACGGGTAGGCTCGGCCACCAACAAGAGATAATCGGAACGTTTGGCAGCTTCCATCATCGGACAGGAAGTCCCCGGAGGTGCATCAAATAAAATAATCTGTGACTTCTCTCCACGATCTTCTGCATAACGAATCGTCTGCGCAATCAAAGGGGTAGCCATCTCACGGCCTACGTCCAAACGCCCTTCTATCCAGGGAAACACTTTCCGTGATCCCTTAAGTGATGCCTGATAAAGGGTTACTTCTCCAATCCTGTCATCCACCATAGGCAATGAGTGGGAAGGACACAAATCGGAGCAGGCATAGCAACCGTGACACAATTCCGGAAAAACCATCACCGAATTACCCAAAAAAGCAATGGCATTGTACATGCACACCCCGGCACATTCTCCTGATAAAATACAGGTTTCCTGATTCCATCGGGGGATTTTCCGGTATCTGACAGCACGCTCGATAACTTCTCCCTCTAAAAACAAACCGGTATTGGGTTCTTCCACATCCAGATCAACCAACATCACGGACCTGTCGGCAATGTCTCTGATCCATGCAGTCAGATTCACCGACAATGTCGTTTTCCCCGTCCCTCCTTTTCCGCTGGCAATGGCAATTTTCACTTTTTCCCGGCTTTTTTTATGTGTTATCGTTCGGTTAAATAAAAGTGCAAAAATAAAAAAGATTTATAAGAAGGGGTTGCATCAGAATTTGATACAACCCCTTCTGTCTAACCCTATCATTCTGTACCCAATCTAACCACTCAAAATGAAGTTTGATTTAATCTTCTCCCTTTTTGGTAGTCAGATCATTAAGTCTTTTCCGGAGATTTTCCTGTTGTTGTTCCAGGTATTTTAGTTCATTTTCCAGAAAAGTTTTTTCATCTACAGCAGGCGGAACATCAGCCGGATAATAACCTCTGCCATATCCGGCACCCCAACGGTAACCCCGGCCATAACCATAGCCCCAGCGAGCACCCCGGCCATAACCGTAACTTCTGCCCCATCCCGGAACATCATTCATGTAACCCGGTACCGAATATCCGGCACAATAACCGGCTCTTCTACCTGTCATCGGACCTAATCCGTCAGGTCCAGTTCTATCTCCTCTTGGCATAATACAACACCTCCTTTATTATTTATTATTATTTCACCATGCAAATTTAATGAACATATGTTCAATATCCAAAAAAAATTTAACTATTTTTGCAAAAAATTTATTCACCAAATAAAGAAGAACTATGATCACAAAAGAAGCGGCACTTGAAGCTATTAAAGACGTTATGCATCCGGCCATAAATTTTTCATTGCTGGACCTGGGCATTGTAAAGCATGTATCAACAGATGAAGACATTGTTTATGTAACGTTTGCTTTCCCTTTCCCCAACATTCCCATTGCAGATACCCTGATAAAATCCATTTCCGAACCATTGGAGAAAATGGGAGCAGCAGTCAGAGTGGATATGGTACTGATGACAGAAGCAGAAAAGCAACGTTTTTTGGAAATGGAACATCAGGCGTGGAAAGGAGAGGAGGAAGAGTAAAGGTTACCCGCAGTGATCCCTGCGGGGAAGGAGATGGAAGCACCAATAAATTTGGAATATTTAACTAAAAAATTACATTATGGCAGATTTGGTATTATTGAGACATGGAGAGTCGGCTTGGAACAAGCTGAATGTATTTACGGGTTGGGTGGATGTTCCACTGACTGTAAACGGAATAGAAGAAGCCACACGGGCAGGAAAACAACTGGCTGATTTCCGGTTTGATATTATTTTCACTTCCACCCTGGTGAGGGCCATGGAAACAGCAATGATCGCCATGGCATATAATAAGAGTGAGCGTTTGCCTGTGGTGATCCATGATGAACCGGGGAAAGAAAGCGAATGGTCTAAAATATATGATAAAGAGGTAGAAGCATCTATTATTCCGGTCATTCGTGACTGGCATTTGAATGAGCGTTATTACGGTGAACTGCAGGGGAAGAACAAATCCAGAACAGCCGAACAATACGGGGCGGAACAAGTGCACCTGTGGCGACGCAGTTATGATGTACCCCCTCCCAACGGAGAATGTCTGAAAGACACGGCTGAAAGGACGATTCCCTTTTTCAGGGAAAATATTATCCCGCGGCTTAAACTAAACCAGAATGTATTTATCGCTGCTCACGGGAACAGCTTGCGTTCTATTGTTATGCACCTGGATCATTTGAATGAAGAACAGGTCCTAAACCTTGAGATTCCCACCGGAATGCCGATCCTGTATCGTTATAATGGTTTAAATTTCATGAAGCAGAAAATTTAATTCAAATGAAGTCCGACATGAACTTCCCATCTGTTTTCGGGACTTTTAAGGAAGCATTGGTCATCACTTTCTTTGTGTTGATTATTCTCCTGATCGTGGAATACATCCATGTTCAGACACAGGGTCGCTGGAGCAGATCATTTCAAAATAAAGGATGGTTTCAAATCATTCTTTCCGGTTTGCTGGGATCAACACCGGGATGTATCGGAGCTTACACGGTGGTTTCCCTATACACCCACGGACTGGTAAGCTTTGCCGCTCTGGTAACGACCATGATCGCTACATTCGGAGATGAAGCTTTCGTGATCCTCGCCATGATTCCTGGAACAGGTCTGATCCTTATCGGAGTCACTTTCATGATCGGTATTCTTGTCGGTTTTATCATTTTTCATTTTGAGAAGAAAAGCAAAAAGTTATATTTCCAGGCCCGTGGACACCTGGAACTTCACAAAGGAGAAGATGTCAAATGCAGATGTCTGCATATACGTACTCTAAAACAGTTTTACTCAAATATATCTTTTGAACGTGCCACATTACTTACCGGCTTTATTCTCTTTTTGATCTTTATGCTTACCGGAGATATTGGCCCCGAAACATGGAACTGGGTAAAGGTTACCTTTGTTCTACTTCTGGCCATTACGCTTTTCATTATCGCTACCGTTCCCGAACATTTCATCAGGCAACATCTCTGGAAGCATGTGATCCGAAAACATTTGCTCCGTATTTTTCTATGGACATGGGGTACTTTTCTTTTTCTTCTGGTTTTGAATCAGTTTCTCGACATAAACCACTGGATATATACCAATCCCGTTTACATGATGGCGCTGGCCATTCTTGTCGGGATCATTCCGGAATCGGGACCTCATCTGATATTTATTACCCTCTTTACCCAGGGACAGATCCCTTTCAGTATCCTGATGGCCAATTCAATAGTACAGGATGGTCATGGCATGTTGCCTTTATTGGCAGAATCAAGGAAACAGTTTGTCTATGTCAAACTGATCAATATGGCAACAGGGGCAGTATTTGGATATGCAGCGTTGGCCATAGGAATGTAGGAATGAGGAGGAATATAAGGATAAATGATAAATTGAAATTACCAGCCTATGGCTGAGAAAATAATGGTCATACAGTGGTAGGGCATATATTGTAGCTATTGTATGACGCGAGCGACAGCGGGCGCATGACCATTGCATTACCATTGCATGACAGCGAACGCAGTGATTGTTTGACCATTGTATGACATGAGCAAAGCAAAAGGTTGACCATGATAACGTCCTGCGCACAGCAAAGGACAAATTACGTGGTAAAAACCCTAGAATTTAACTACATTTATTCCCCATACTTACAAAAATACGTGCTTATCCCGGTAATTTTCATTTTGAAGTTGTTGTGAGGGGAAACCACAAAAGTCTCACCTGCTTTGTACGTTTTCCATTCGGTTTCATTTCCAACTTTTACCGCAATTTCACCGGAGCAAACCGTGGTAGTCTCTTTTTCAACAGCACCAAACTCATACTCACCAGGACTCATAATGCCAACTGAGGCAGCCTCTCCGTTCTGTTCATAAGTAAGGGACTGCACCCGGTCTCCATGATACTTTCTTAATTTAAACATATTCGTTTGTTTTAGATAATTGAATGATTTCATAAACGATATCCTCCAATCCGTCACGATTGGTTTCATGAATTCTAATGCCTGTTGATACCAGATATTCTTTTAATCCCGGGTAAACCCCTTTAACTGCCAACCAGTCACATTCCTTAAAACATTCCGAAAACCGCTTAAAGAAACGGCCTTTTAATCCCTCGTTTTTCAGGATCTTCCAAAACCGGAAATACCTGAACAATCTCCCTTTAACCTGCCCGTCCTCTACCAGATACACCATCACCCCTCTTGCCTCTCCAAGGCTTCCTGAAATGGTATGATGATCATTGGTAGGAATGGCGATCCTCATGATATTTACTTTTTTTAACGGTTTTAAATATAGTGAACATATGTTCTTAATCCAAATTTTCCGGTCTCTTTTTCTGCATCGACATTTTTATTAAAACATATTATTATTAAAACATATTATCTTTGCATATCTTACAGATTATATAACTTATACACAGAGGAGATGTCACATCAACAAAAAAATGACAAAGGTGTTGAGGATTCCCGAATATACCGGTTCAGGGAATTCGTGGAATACGCCGATGGCGGAATTGTCAGCAAACAGATCCTTAAAAAGGAAAATGGAAACATCACTTTGTTTTCTTTCGATGCCGGGGAGGGCCTGTCGGAACATACCTCCCCTTTTGATGCCCTGATACAGGTAATTGAAGGAGAAGCCCGGGTTACCCTTGACGGAAAAGACTTTTCTCTTTTAACCGGAAACAGTATCATTATGCCTGCGAATATTCCCCATGCAGTATTTGCGACACAAAAGTTCAAGATGATCCTAACAATGATCAAATAACTCAAAATATAACAGTTCAATTGAATCATACAAACACGGACACAGCCTGGTTTGCCGGTGGATGTTTCTGGGGTGTCCAGTATTATTTCCGGAATGTACCCGGTGTGTTATCCACCCGAGTCGGATATATGGGGGGGAATGTCCCCAACCCAACCTACGAACAGGTGTGTACCGGCACCACCGGTCATCTCGAAACCCTGGAAGTAGTTTTTGATCCGGGCCGTATCACCTATCATGAACTGACAAAGCTCTTTTTCGAGATCCATGATCCAACACAATCTAACGGCCAGGGCCCCGATATCGGACGACAATACCATTCCGCCGTCTTTTACAAAGACGAAAAACAAAAGAAAACCACCGAGAAACTGATTGACATACTCCGGAAACATGGGCTTGACGTTGTTACAGAAGTCAGGAAAGCCCTCACATTCTGGCCTGCCGAAAATTATCATCAGAATTACTATACGAAAAAAGGAGGAAGTCCTTACTGCCATTTCAGGGTAAAAAGGGAATGGGAATAAAGCACGATGAATGACGAAGAATTTCTCTCTGTCCTCAAGACTTGCCAGTAATACAATCGCCATGTGCCCCCTGCATTCGCAGTCATAAAAGGTCATTTGCCCATTATGCTTGCTGTTATTGCCTAACCTTTTTTTTCTGCATAAAATAAGTTTTTTTTCAAAATAATTTTACTTTTGTCTGTGGAATTTCTTTCAAAATAATTATAATGATTTGATATGGTTGATATACAGCAACTAAAGGATAAGTTTATTTCTTTGTACGGATCAGCCGGTCAACCTGAAGTCTATTTTGCTCCGGGCCGTGTCAACCTGATCGGGGAACACACAGACTATAACGGCGGGTATGTATTCCCATGCGCATTGAATTACGGAACCTATTTGGTTGTGCGTTCCAATGCCGGCAATACCATCCGCTTTGCCAGCACCAATTTCGAATTTAAAACAGAAATTCCCCTGGAAAATATTTCGGAAAAGGTGGACAACCAATGGGTAAATTATCCGCTGGGCGTTATAAATGAGTTGATAGACCAGGGTATGAATATGGAAGGAATAGATCTTTTATTTTCCGGAGATATTCCAAATGGTGCCGGCCTTTCTTCCTCGGCATCCATAGAAATGGTAACTGCCTATGCCCTGAACTCTATGTTTGGTGTAAAGCTCACGTTACTGGACCTGGTAAAAATATCACAACGTGCTGAAAATGAATTCGTCGGAATGAATTGCGGTATTATGGACCAGTTTGCAGTAGGAATGGGAAAGAAAGACCATGCGGTATTTCTGAACTGCGATACCCTGGAATATGACCTGGTACCCCTGGTGTTACAGGATTATCGGCTGGTTATTACCAATACCAATAAAAAGCGTAAACTCACCGACTCGAAGTACAACGAAAGAAGGGCTGAATGCGAAAAAGCCATAGCTTACATCAACCGTAAAAGATCCATTCGCAATCTGGGCGAACTGAGCCTGGACGAATTTGAACAATTGCAAAATCTGATCCCCGATGAAACCCTCCGTAAGAGAGCATACCATATTGTTTCGGAAGATGCCCGTGTGCTGGAAGCCGTTCATGCCCTGAAAACAGGCAATCTTGTACATTTTGGCGAACTGATGTACGCATCCCACGATTCACTGCGGGACAACTATGAAGTGACAGGCTTCGAACTGGATACATTGGTGGAGGAAGCCCGGAAAATCCCCGGTGTGATCGGTTCAAGAATGACCGGTGCCGGTTTCGGAGGATGCACCGTCAGCCTGGTACAGAAAGAGATGACCGGACCTTTCATGGAGCAACTGGAAAGAACCTATACCCAGAAAACCGGATTAAAACCGGATTTTTATGTGGCAGTGGTGGGAGACGGTGCCAAAAAAATATAGTTTTTCTCATGACCCTATGATTATTTTTCCAAATACCTGAATTATCATACACCTAAAATATTTAACTTATGGAACATTCTTTCTCTCTCGGATGGATTGATTATTCCATCATCGTCATTTATTTTGCTTTTGTTTTAGGTATCGGATGGGCCCTGAAAAAGTTCATGAAGTCCTCCAAAGCTTTTCTGGAAGCCGGTAGGTCTTTGCCTGCCTGGGTAACAGGACTGGCCTTCATCTCTGCCAACCTGGGGGCACTGGAGGTAATCGGGATGGCAGCCTCAGGTGCCAAATACGGAGCTACCACAATACATTTTTACTGGCTCGGAGCCATCCCGGCCATGATCTTTCTGGCTATCTTCATGATGCCTTTTTATTACGGATCCAAAGCCAGATCCGTACCCGAATATCTTAAGCTGCGTTTCGACGAAAAAACACGTGGTTTTAACGCTTTTTCATTTGCGTTAATGACCATTTTTGCGTCGGGTATTTCGATGTATGCTCTGGCATTACTGGCTCAAACCATTCTCCCTTTCCAATTTGAAATAAACCTGCTCGGGTGGCACATGACCCCTTTCGATGTGTATCTGATTATTTCGGCTTTGATCGTACTCATCTATACTTATCTGGGAGGATTGACCTCAGCTATCTACAATGAAGTGTTACAGTTTTTCCTGATCGTAATAGGCTTTACGCCCCTTGTCATAATTGCCCTTATCCACATCGGCGGATGGGAAGGTCTTAAAGCACAACTGGATGTGGTAGCTACGTCCAATGGCTTCCAGCCCGGTGCCTGGACCCATACCTGGAAATTTATGGGGCACGCCAGCACCAATCCCATGGGTGTCGAATGGTTCGGGTTGATCATGGGCCTGGGATTTGTCCTTTCTTTTGGCTACTGGGGCACCAATTTCCTGGTGGTGCAACGGGCCATGGCGGCCGGCGATATGACTGCCGCACGGAAAACTCCGCTGATCGGAGCCATCCCCAAAATGTTCCTCCCTTTTCTGGTTATCCTGCCCGGCATGATCGCTATCGCCCTTACCATGGATCCGGAAAGCGGCTTTGCTCTCCCCCTGAAAGGAGATTCCTATAACTACGATACGGTCATCCCCATGATGCTGAGAACCTACTATCCCGTCGGTGTGCTGGGTCTGGGTATTACTGCCCTGTTTGCCAGTTTTATGTCAGGTATGGCGGGAAATGTAACCGCCTTCAATACCGTCTGGACCTATGACATCTACCAGAGCTATATTTACCCGAAAGGATCCGATGAACATTATCTCAAAGTCGGACAATGGACTACGGTGATTGGTGTGTTGCTCAGTATCCTGACGGCTTATGTCGCCCGGGTCTTTAACAATGTAATGGACTTCCTGCAACTGATTTTTGCCTTTATCAATGCTCCCTTGTTCGCCACATTTCTTTTGGGTATGTTCTGGAAACGTACCACCGGACATGCAGCTTTTTATGGTCTTCTTTCTGGTACGGCCATTGCAGCCATACACCATGGTCTAACACAGCCGGTCGGCGCCACCTCTCTGGTGAAAGGAGGCTGGCTGGGAACAGTTCTCCATACTTATCCCAGTGAAATGGCCCAGAATTTCTGGACTGCTATTTTTGCTTTTTCACTGGCACTGGTACTCACCGTCATTATTACCCTGCTCACCAAACAAAAGAAAACGGAACAGGAACTTAAGGGCCTGGTGTATTCTCTGACGCCAAAGATCATCAACAAAGACATTCCCTTTGTTCGCAGTCCCGAATTTATGGCTATTATTATCGGCGCTGTGGCTATTATTCTGACCATCATTTTCTGGTAACCTTTAAAATAAAATATATCATGGGTATAGATATTAAAATTCCGATCGGTTTACTTTTTTCCATCCTGGGAGGTATGTTGTTCATTTTCGGGCTTACCACAGGATCCGACCCGATGTATCACAAATCACTGGACATAAACATCAATCTTTGGACCGGGGCATTCATGTTGATTTTCGGTCTTTTCATGCTGATGCTTGCCGCTCTGGGCAAGAAAAAAGACAAAGAAACCCAAAAGACTGCGGAAGGATGATCAATGGATTCTAATCCCTGCCCATGTTCATTCATTTTACAGGTGGGTGAAAAACGGTTATCTCCGGATGACCAGTTTTTTCACCCACTTTTTATTTCCGGAAGATATCTTTAAAATATACAGTCCGGATGACAGGGCAGAGACATTCAGGCGGTAAGGAGCAGCCGTGAGAGTATAAGTTCTCAATATTTTTCCGTCTATGTTCAGAATCTTTATGGTCAGACCGGGAAGGGTAAAAGACAGATAAACCCGGACCATGCCGGATGCCGGATTCGGATAGAGTATCACATCCTTATCTCCCCGGGCAGCAGAAATAACATGGGATACCGATGATATCTCCAGCAACAACCACTTATCCGGATCAGGAGTCACTTTCCATACCGTAGCTTTCAGTGGCAAAGCAAAAACCCGGTTGTTCCGGTCCTGGTATAATCGCACCACCGTATCCCCTTCATCGGACGCTATCAGAAAATCAATGTGCATTTTAAACAGGGGGGTAGAACCGGACGGGGTCTGAACGCTCCGGATAAATAAACTGTCATGGTTCTGATACCAGGAGAAGGAAAAACGGGGGAACCCCCTACCGTAATACCACTGGTCAAAAAAATCGGAGAAATCCATGCCGGATCGCTCTTCAACCACCTTTTCAAAATCCTTGCCTGTGGCCACGCTGTCAGCATACTCCTGCTGGAAAGATTGAAATATATCAAAAAACAATGAATCATCATGCAGCTCATAGCGGAGCATGTGCAGAATTGCGGCTCCTTTTTTATAAGACAGGTTATAATCGAAAATACGATATACATCGTTTATTTCATCCAGGGGCACATACACGCTACCGTCCGCTTCTTTCATAGCCCTGGCCTGGGCTGCACTCATCCAGCCAGCAGCGTCTTCTTTGCTTTTCAGGTTCTCCCGCGAAATATACTCCGAGTACGAAGCAAAACCTTCGTTGATCCAAATATCCTGCCAGGAGGCACAGGTAACATGGTCACCAAACCATTGGTGGGCCAGTTCATGCACCACCATATCAAATCCGAAGTTGTCCAGGGTTGTCATCGTCTGGTGTTCCATGCCCCCTCCCATGGGTGCCAGACAATGACCATATTTCTCATCAGCAAAAGGATAAAGTCCATACAACTCCGAGTAAAGTTCAAGGGCAGGCACTACCTGGTCGATTTTTTCCTTTTCTGCATCCAGATAACCAGCATCCTGATAAACCAGGTTCTTTATCAGGACAGAATCCTGCGTGCTTTTCGGATGAGCATAAAGGTCATAGGTCCGGTATCCGGATACCGCGAGGGAAATCAGGTAATAATCTATCGGATGATGATGATGCCAGCGATACCGAAGCAAGCTGCCGTCTTCCAGCGTATCCACGCCTTCCAGCACACCGTTCGATCCCGCAACCAATCCCCTGGCAACAGTTACCCATACGGCACAGGAGTCGGCTTTGTCTCCCAGGTCCTGTTTACAGGGAAACCATTCTTTTGCCGCAAAAGGCTCCGATAAGGTCCATGTAACCCGCTGGTGCCAGTCCGCATCTTCTTTGCTGGTCATAGCACTGAAAAAACCTCCGGTAGGGACTTTGCCATGATAATACACTACGGTCTTCACGGGCATTCCCCTTGCCGGAGCAGGTGACAGAGGGATAAGCAGAGTATCATCTGCATGTACAAATCCATGTTTCATGTCGTTCACGAAAACGGAATCCACCTGCAGCGAGTCGGTAAGCTGCAGAATCATTTCCTGCAGATTATCCGATACTACATGCACCAGAATCTGTGTTCTTCCTTTAATAACAGTATTTGAATCATTCACCTGAAGATCCAGAAAATACCATTTCACATCGTACTCCGGTAAATCCGAAGAAAATGCAGGATATACCCGGAAAATAAGCAGGAAAACAATAAACCAATAATTTTTCACCTTGTCAGTTGTTCATGATGGCGCGCAGTGAATCAAACCAATGTAATGCTCCGGTAAAAGAAGGCACCACGGAAGAGCCATGATCTCCTCCCGGGACCGTTATCAATTCAACTTGTGTTGCTCCCTGTTGCCGTAAGTCCTCCAGGGCGTTTACAGCATTCCAATAAGGCACCGTATGGTCCTGATTCCCATGATACAAATGCACCGGAGCTTTGAGCCCCCATCCCAACAGTGTGTTTGCCTGCAGGGCCTTTAGCAATTCCGGGTCATTGCCGGACAAATAAGAGTGCAAAAAATCAGCGTTAAGCAATGAATCGATCTCTTTGGGCAATGCTTTATTTATATCCCCGGTACTGTGCAATCCGTCAAACAAATCCGGGATCATAGATGCATAAGGCTCCCGGAAGATATCATGCAGCCGGTTCCACCCATATATCTTGTCATAAGCCGTAAGAAAATAGGCAATATACGCCGGTGACTTATAAGTTCCATAGGACAATATCGTATCGATGGTTGTCTTCAGATCATAAGGCCCCGCCATGGGTGCCGAAGCAGTTACCTGCATCCCTTCCGGGGCAGTCCCCGTTTCCAGAGCCCGGTGGGTAGCCATGGTCACATACCCCCCCTCCGAATATCCGGCAAGATATAACTGCCCGTTTGCCGTCTGATTATGCATTTCCATATAGCTTTTCGTTGCCCTGATCATATCAGCTACATTGCCGGCCAGAACACTCCCGATCAGGTAAGGATGCATTTCATTGGAAACCCCTAACCCCAGATAATCCGGAATACATGTAACATAACCGTCAGCAGCAGCTATCAGCCCTACAACCCCTTCATTCAGTAACGGATTTTCCGAAGACACTTCTGACCTCTTAATGATCGTACCATGCTGTATGCTCATCACAGGAAAAGACCCTTCCGAAACCGGGACCAACAGTAACCCCGACACGGTAACCACACTCCCATCAGGATCCGGAGTAAGATAAAATATTTTTACGGCCGATACATTGTACTGCAAAGGAATATTTCCGATATCACCAACCGCATGAATGATCTGGCGGATAAAAACAGTATCATAGGTCGTTATCTCCGCGCTGTTCAGAAGGGTCCCGCTCTGCAACGGCGCTTCCACCTCATGATGACATGAAGCCAGTATAAAAAATAATCCCGTTATTAAAAGTATTCCTTTTGTTTTCATAATATCCGGTATGTTTTTTCTGCCTTCCTGTACAAAATTACCAAATTAATACGGGAAAATATGAAAAATTATTTGGTAATTAAAAATAATTATTATTTCTTTGTACTTCTTCTTTACTAAGAATTATTATCATTTATCTATGAAAAAACAAAATATACAGAAACTATTAAAAGATCACGGACTAAAAATAACGCCGCAAAGAAAGATCATCCTAGGGATACTATTTGCGATGAACAACCATCCGACAGCGGAGATGATCATCCGGGAGGTAACCCTAAAAGAACCTAACATTTCCCCCGGCACGGTTTATAAGACCCTGGACCTGCTGGTTGAAAAAGGAATTATCCATAAAATCAAAACAGAAAAAGATATTATGCGGTATGATCCTTTTATCCATCGTCATCATCATTTGTATATCCGTGAAACC
The DNA here is from genome assembly GCA_021157415.1 of Bacteroidales bacterium. Classification (GTDB taxonomy): domain Bacteria; phylum Bacteroidota; class Bacteroidia; order Bacteroidales; family VadinHA17; genus DRPN01. Next base: position 15,142 of record JAGGWN010000034.1, read on the forward strand.
GATGAGATCATTGATTACGAGGATGAGGATCTTAATCGTTTACTGGAGTCCTTTTTTAGCAAAAAAAACATCCCCGGATTCCGGGTTGAAGATTTTCGACTGGAAATTACAGCCAGACAAAATGAACAAAAATGAATTTATCCAATCAATTATTAATATTAACAAGTAACAATTAAAAAGGAAGCAATTATGGAACAGACAAATCACACTTTTCCGCTATTAGGGGATGTTTTCCCTGAGATGGAAGTTCAAACTACTCACGGAGTAAAAAAACTTCCCGCAGACTACAAAGGCAAATGGCTGGTATTATTCAGTCATCCCGGAGATTTCACACCGGTATGTACTACTGAGTTTGTATCTTTTGCCCAGCACAATGACCAATTCAAGGAGTTAAACGCAGAGTTGCTCGGACTTTCAGTCGATCAGGTATTCGCACACATCAAATGGCACGAATGGATTGAAGATAACCTCAAGGTGGATATCCCATTCCCGATCATCGCCGATAATCTTGGCAGCGTCTCTCATAAACTGGGACTATTGCATCCCGGCAAAGGCTCAAACACGGTACGTGCAGTTTACATTGTGGATCCCCAGGGCATGATCCGCCTGATCATCTATTATCCGCAGGAAATAGGAAGAAACGTAGATGAAATCGTACGTGCCTTAAAGGCCTTGCAGGTTTCTGATGAGGAAGGAGTTGCCACACCGGAAAACTGGCCCAACAATTCCTTGCTGGGCAGTCGCGTGATCGTTCCGCCGGCCACAGACACTGAAATGGCCCAAGAGCGCCTTAAAAACTACGAATGCTACGACTGGTGGTTCTGTCACAAAGAACGGTAGTACCCTCTGAAATTTTATGAGAAAGGTAGAGTCAGCCATAGGGCGTCTCTACTTTTTTTTTACCTTAGCAGGCTGATCAGTAAGTGACGAACATGTCTTTTTTCAGAAAAATAAGTACGATTGTTGTATTTTTCTTCCTGCTTCAGGGTTCTTCCCTGCATGCGCAGCGATTTTATCAGGATCTGCAGGAATATTGTGATCGTCTTTCAAAAGAAATTACATCGATTCCGGGGGCAAGAAAAGACTCCTTAAAAATCATCGGAGATTTTATTCTGCAATTACGGCAAAACCATAAGTCTGTTGAAACTCTTTTTGCCGGCAGCAGTAACGGAACACTTAGTCAGGCCGCTGAAATATGGTTTTATACAGCATTGCATTTCTACAAAGTAAAAAATATTAAACCCTTTTCGGGCGGGATCCATCCGGGAGCTATCAACTACAGAATCGTCGGGGCATTTAAGAGATGCGGTTTTTTCATTATGCCGGCAGGCGGTTATGCCGATAACCCCGTTTACTTTCTGAACCTGGGGCGTAATTATCCGGATTATACTTTTTTTGCAAAACCCATTGATTACCATAGCAACCCCCACAGTCATTTTCTTGTCATTCCGGTTTTCCCGGAGGTGGACACGGTCGATTTTCAACAATATGGTGCAGAAAAAACCATACCCTGCCATTGGAAAAATCCTTCACTCTGGGATGACACATCCATGGAAAACATAAAATACGATGCCTGTATTCATAAAATTGGCCGTGATCTTTTTTATCTGGCCGGATATATACGGGACCGTCTTAAATCCGAAAAAAAGAAAAAAAAGAAATAATCTACACGGGTTTTACCCATCTCATAAAATGCGGTAGCCTGTTCATAATTACCCGGGGATAATTCACTTCTTTCCCTCCAAATCCCTTATAAAAACGGGCAAGGTCATGATTATCCGATCCTTCGAAATCCAACCACATTTTTTCACCTGTATGCATTCTGATAAAATGATCGATAATGCCTGCCAGAGCATGGATATCCCTTCCTTCCGGCGATTCTGCCGAAAACAAAAAAATATACCTTTCATAAGATCTGGAAAAAACAGCCCCGGATATAAGCCGGTCCCCTTCCCGTACCGTACAGACCGTTAACAGGCTTTTTCTTCCAAGCACGGATAACAAACGGCTGAGAATACCATAATGAGCTTTTGCCACACCATATTTTTTTCCCTGCCTCCCTGCAAATAACCGTATGATGTCCTCAGCAGCCACAGGATCTTCCACAACACCTATTCCGGTTTTCTGAAATTTACGGATGTTACGCCTGGTATTCTCATGGTAATATTTTTCCGGAATGTCATGATACAGATTCAGCAGGACATTTCTTCTTGGCACAACCTTGCAAGAGCAGCCGTCCACAGGATTTTTTTCATTCAACTGGAGATCCATAAATCTATACCGGGCCGGCAGGGATCCGATATATTCAGCTACCTCTTTCCCATTTGCAACCATATGTGAGAAAAAGCCCAACTGCTGAACAAACGGAGGTTGAATCACATAATTTACTCCAAACTTTTTTTTCACAGGTAACGGAAAGATCTTTTCATACTCTCCTTCCACCAGGGCCGCCCATCCCGGCGAAACAATATCAAGATACCAGGAAAGAGCATAGATCATCCCATTGGATGCATGTTCCACCGTGTTATCCCATTTTCTTTTATCTATCTCATTATGTGAAAGAAACCGAATCATTTACCGTGTATTGCTTTTTCCAGCCATTCTTCATAGAGATGTTTCCACCCCTGCCAATCGTCCTGGTCGCTCAGCGTATGGTTGTGCCAAAGCTGAACAAACCATCCGCCCGTATTTTCGATCTTTTGCTGCAGGATACTCAGAGAACGAAGAACTTCTTCGCCCTTGCTGCCGTATTTTTTTTTCAGTGCTCCGTCCATCACCGCAAAAGGATAAACGGTTAGGCCGGTTGTTTCATTGTGTTGCAGATCAAACCACCGGAAAGGCCGGGATGTACCTGCACGAAACCCCGGAAGCTCAGGAAAACCCATACTGTAATCCTCACGGATACCAACCTCAAGAAAACGACGGTAGGTTTCCGGTAAACGCAGCCGTATAAAGTGCTGACGGCTGGCCGTTACGGTGCAGCCAAGTACTTTTTCCAGCCGCTCTTTCTCCCAACGCAACAATTCCGGTTCGTCATGGGAACGGTAAGAAGGGTGCAACCCCACCCTCCCCCAGGTATTGCATTCACGAATCACCTGTCTGACGGATTCTTTCTCCGGGGAGATACTCTTATCAAACTTCCCCCATTTTCCGGTATGAAAGAAAAAAAAAGGCTTTAGTCCCGTGGGCTCATGCAAGCGGCGTATTAAGGCAAACGTATCAAACGGATCTTTCGTCCGGCCCCGCCGGATCTTCCACCGTGCCGCAAAGTCCCCGGCTTTCAGGCTCCCCCCCAGAAATCGCATCACAGGCTTATCCTGTACAGCAAAAACCTGGTCCACATCAAAAGTGGGCAGGAAACGATATTCCTTTTCTCTGAATGAGAGTCCGGGAAAAACAGTGATCAGTTTCTTTTCCAGTATCAGGGCCCAGGAATCCACCACCGGCACTTCAAGAAAATCCTTCCTGTGGGCCAGGGATAAAGCAGCAGGGAATCGTCCGTGCTCATCCTGCTCAAAAGGCAGGTATTCTTCATACCGGCTCAGCATATAAAATGCGGCTGAAAAAATATCAAAGGGAAGATCCCCGTTTTCATGCACAGGGAATAGCACCGGTATATTTTCAAACACAGACACTTCCGGCACAATCTCTTTCACCTCATTTTCCAGCACCAACCCTGCGGCAGGGATATATATTTCATTTCCTTTCCTGACCCGGGCCCTTCCGTAACAAATACCCGGAAGAAAGGATTGCAAATAGTCCTGCTTGTCCGTAACGACCTCATACTTCAGCCCCATACGTTCTTTCAGCAACTCATCCAGGACATACGTAAACCGGGGTGTCGCTTTTTCCGTATATATCAGTATCTGCATGTCAGTTTTTTGAAATATAAAAGTATGAAATAAAACGGTGTTGAGCGTTAAGGGTTGAGAGTTTGACATTTTAATTCTTCCCGAAGGGATACCTTTGATCCCCACTTCACATTCTCCCGAAAGGATGCGTTGGCATACATTTTACAGGTCCAGTGTCACCAAGGTCACTCCGGTACCTCCCCGCTCCACATGTTCATCCTGAAAGTGTGCTACCACGGTCATGGTGTACAGGTATTCATGAATCATCTGCCGTAGAATACCGTTTCCTTTTCCATGGATGATCCGCAGATTGGGCTCACCCACCATCACTGCTTCGTCTATAAAGTTCATCACCGTTCTCAGGGCCTCTTCCGCTCTCTGTCCCCTGACATCAATCTCCGGCCGGAAGAACAGTTTTCTTTTCCGCAGATCCTCCTGCCAGTCCGACACGTTTTTTTTCCTGCCGTTCTGTTGCCGGTATTCCTCGTCGCTCACTTTCTTCAGTCGTGCTCCGCTCACCTGGGTTATCAGGTTCCCGAAAGACACCAGGTATCCTCCCTGACTGATATCCAGCACCTCTCCGGCTATTTCATGACCTTCCATACGCACCTTATCACCTACTAATATCTCAGGTTCCTCCGGGATGACCTGATCATTCGCTTGTTTGCCCCCCAGTTTTTTCCGCCGGGACCTCACGGCAGACAGTTGCTGTCTCATCGGATCCTTTGGCGCCGGTTGCATTGTTTCTACCTTTTTCTTCAGCGCCTCAAGTTCTTTCCGAACCTCTTTGGTCCGCTCCTTCTCTGCCTGTGTCTCCCGGATCACCCGGATCGTATTTTCAATTTTCCGGTTAACGCCGCTAAGCAAATGTTCCGCTTCCTCTCGGGCCTGCTCCAGGATTTCTTTCCGTTGCTTCTGCAACACCGCCATGTCTGCCTCGTATTTCTCCAGCAGGCTCTCCAGTTTTTTTTCCGTCTGTCTGATTTTCTTTCTTTTATTTTCCCAATAACGTTTATCCCTCAGGATATCCTTCAGATGTTTGTCAAAAAGCACATGCTCTTCCCCCACTTTTTGTGTCGCTTCTTTTAAAAGATCTTCCGGCAGTCCGATTTTCCGTGCCATCTCAAAAGCGAACGAGCTGCCCGGTTTGCCGGGCTCGAGGCGATACAATGGCTGCATATTCTGATGGTCAAAGAGCATGGCTCCGTTGATAATCCCTTTTTCGAAAGCAGCAAGGTGTTTCAGGTTCGCGTAGTGTGTGGTAACCACGCCGAAGGTCCCGGTCTGGTTCAGGCGCTGTAACAACGTCTCAGCCAGGGCACCCCCCAGCATCGGCTCGGTGCCCGTACCCAACTCATCCATCAGGATCAACGTTCCCTGATTCGCATGCTTTAGGAAATACTTCATATTCAGCAATCGGGAACTGTATGTGCTCAGATCGTTTTCAATAGACTGTTCATCGCCGAAATCCAGGAAGACGGCCTGAAATATCCCAAATACAGAACCTGTTGCCACCGGCACCGGCAAACCACACTGAAACATATACTGCAGCAACCCAACGGTCTGCAGGCAAACCGATTTTCCACCGGCGTTAGGGCCGGAGATCACAAGAATCCTCTCTTGTTCGTCCAACTTAATATCCAACGGCACCACTTTGCGGTTTTCCTTTTTCAGCGTTCTGTAGAGGAGAGGATGCACGGCCTGCCTCCAGTCAATTACCGGGTGCGCTTGCATCTCAGGCACCAGTGCCCCTGTCTCCAGCGAGAAAAGGGCTTTGGCCCGGATAAAGTCAAAAACTCCAAGACGATGATACGACCCGATCATTTCCGGGGCATAAGGTCGTAATAAATCTGACAGATGTAGCAGGATCTTTTCTATCTCACGATTCTCGGCAAAACCCAACGTACGTATTTCGTTGTTCAGTTCGACCACTTCTGCCGGCTCCACAAACACCGTTTTTCCTGTCGCCGACTCATCCAGGATCAATCCCGGAATACGACGTTTGTGCGTAGCCGGTACCGGGATAACCATGCGACCGTTACGTACGGAAAGGCCTGCATCTTTTTCCACCCAGCCAGCTGCCTGTGCCTTTTTCATAACCCGATGCAGAAGGCCTGATAACCCTTTTTTCCTGGTTGCCAGGGCTTGTCTGATTTTTTTCAAACCGGGAGAAGCCGTATCCCGGATGGTCCCTTTTGCGGTTAATACTTTATCGATATTATCAATGACAAACGGAAACACGGTCATCTCCGCGGCCAGCTTTTTCAGGGCCTGAAACCGGCCTTCTTCCGTCCTTTCAAAAAAACGGCCGACGGCCCGGATGGTATTCAGAGACTGTCGCAGGTCGAAAAGCTCCTCTATGGTAAAAAAAGTCCCTTCCACCCTGATCTTTTTCAGTACAGGCGTCATGTCAATCACATGATCCACCGGAAAAGAAAGATCTTCTTCGAGCAGCGAGATAAATTCGCCGGCCTGCTGCAGTTCTCTTTGTATCTTTTCACCATCGGTAACAAACCGCATATCTTCCAACCATCGTTCTCCCAAAGGAGACAGGGTCTTCTCCCGGATCAGGTTCCTGATCTGGTGGATACCCAGCTTCTCTTCAATATTCTCAGGATAGTTATCCATATCCTTGCAAAGGTAAGATAAAGTTTAAACGTTTCATACCGCAGGATTCCGTCTTATCAATATCTACGTAGGAGAGTCAAAATTCCCTGTTTATATCCAGCGTCGCGGCCCTTTTTCTTTTGCCTTCTGCCTGATTTTTTTACTACATTTGCACGTTATAATAAAAAAACCAACGTATAAGGATAATCTATTATGCAATATTCTTCACTTTCTTCGATTCTGAGAAACAAATATTTCAAATTCGGCACTGTCACTGTCCTGTATATCCTCTGGGTTATCTGGCTGAATAATTTCTGGTGGCTGTTCGGAGAAGTCGTAATCTTCGACCTGTATATCACCCGCAAGGTTAACTGGACTTTCTGGAAGAAGCGGGAAGGGGAGAACAGCAAGCTGGTGGAATGGATAGACGCCCTGATCTTTGCGGTCGTTGCCGTAACGTTCATCAACATTTTCTTTTTTCAGAACTTCAAAATCCCCACAGGCTCGATGGAAAAAACCCTGCTCATCGGGGACCATCTTTTTGTCAGCAAGGTCAGCTACGGTCCGCGTCTTCCGATGACCCCTCTTTCCTTTCCTTTTACCCAGCACACCATGCCGGTAGTCGGCGGCAAATCTTACCTGGAATGGATCAGGCGTCCTTACCGTCGTCTGCCCGGCACGGGGCATGTGCAACGCTTCGACATCGTCGTCTTCAACTTCCCTGCCGGGGATACGGTGTGTGTGGAAAACCAGGCTCAGAGCTACTACTCCATCGTCCGGTCTTCAGCCATGGAGCTCATCAACCGGGACAAAATGGAAGGAAAACCGGTCGGGCCTTTTAAAGAGTACTATGCAAAAGCCAGAAGGATTGTCAGAAACCGCTATCACATCGTTTACCGGCCGGTGGATAAGGAAGACAACTATATCAAAAGGTGTGTGGCCCTGCCCGGCGACAGCTTGCAGATTATCCACGGAGATCTGTATATCAACGGGGAAATGATCCCCGAATTCCCAGGACAGCAGTACCGGTACATCATCCAGACCAATGGCTCACGTCTCAACCCCAGAACGCTCGAACGGATGCACATTTATAAATCGGATGTCATGCATATGGGCAGTTCAGAATATGTCATACCGCTGACACATGAAAATTACGTAAAGATCAAGAAGTTCTCCATCGTAAAGTCCATCGTCAGGTATGAAAACCCTGCCGGCAACTATGCTTATTATATTTTCCCCCACAGTCCCGATTATGCCTGGAACGAAGACAACTTCGGACCATTGTGGATTCCCCGCAAAGGAGCAACCGTCCGGCTTACGATGAAGAACCTCCCCAAGTATAAAAGAATCATCGAAGCGTATGAGCATAACACCCTGCAGGTACAGGACAGTACCATTCTTATCAACGGAAAACCGGCAGACAGTTACACGTTTAAATATGATTACTTCTGGATGATGGGCGACAACCGTCACGACTCGGCCGACTCCCGCTTCTGGGGGTTTGTCCCCGAGACCCACATTGTCGGTAAACCTAAGTACATCTGGCTCTCCCTGGATAAAGAAAAGCACTTCCTCGGGAAAATAAGGGTGAACAGAATGCTTAAAAAAATACAATAGAAAAAAAAGTGACGTTGGGAAATATCGAATATACGAATCCGGGTTGAGATGTTTCTGAAGATTGATTACCGGAATTGATCCGCGATCAATTAGTTTTAACACGTAAGTGTGTGGAGTTTTGATTTTTTTTTTTTGAATATTTTTAGTATTTTTATTTGTTTGTTCATAACCTGAAATCAAAATCATGATACACAAAAAATGGCTTGTTTTCGTACTTCTTCCCCTGATGCTTACTGCCTGCAGACAGCCTGTAAACAAAAAAACCGTCAGGCATTTACAACTCCACACCTCCTTGTCACAGGAAATGCTGAAAGATAAAATAAAAGGAGGCTGGGCCGGGCAGGTGATCGGCTGCACTTTTGGCGGGCCCACCGAATTCAGGTTCAAAGGAACACTGATTAACGATTACCAACCCATCCCATGGGACACGAACCGCTGCAAATGGTGGTACGAAAACGCTCCCGGTTTATATGATGATATATACATGGACCTTACTTTCGTGGATGTCATCGAAAAAGAAGGCATCGATGCTCCGGCTTCCGCCCATGCGAATGCTTTTGCCCATGCTAAATACATGTTATGGCATGCCAATCAGGCAGCCAGGTATAACATCCTGAACGGGATGCAGCCACCGGCATCCGGTTACTGGGAAAATAATCCTCATTCGGATGATATTGATTTTCAGATCGAGGCTGACTTTGCCGGGTTAATGTCCCCGGGAATGGTCAATGCGGCAAATACTATAGCCGACAAGGTAGGACACATCATGAACTTTGGAGACGGATGGTACGGAGGTGTTTATGTGGCATCCATGTATGCATTGGCTTTTGTATCAGACGATGTTCGCTCTGTGGTTACGGAAGCCCTGAAAGCCATACCTGGGAACACTACCTTCCATCAATGTATTGCCGATGTGATACGGTGGCATGACCAATATCCGGACGACTGGAAACAAACCTGGTTTGAAGTGCTGAAAAAATGGTCGTCTGACATCGGTTGCCCTGACGGGGTATTCACAGATTTCGACATTGATGCAAAACTCAATGCGGCCTATGTGGTAATTGGCTTATTATATGGCAACGGTGACTATTACAAAACCCTTGAGATCGCTACCCGTTGTGGCGAGGACTCCGACTGCAATCCTGCCACCGCTGGTGGAATACTGGGAACCATACTGGGATACGAAAATATACCCGAGTACTGGAAAAAACCGCTTTATCCCGTTGAGGACATGGATTTCAAATACACCACATTGTCCTTGAACGATGTCTATGAGATCGGATACCGCCATGCACTGAAAATGCTGAAAAGAAACCATGCACGGTTTCACGGCGATACTGTCGATATCCCCTACGAGCAAATAATTCCCGTGAAAGTTGAACAGGGATTCACAGGACATTTTCCAAAAGAGAGAATCCTTGTCCATAATGATCTTTCGGGAAAAAACCCTGAAATAACACTCTCATTCTCAGGCAAAGGATTCGTTCTGACAGGTGGTGTTTATAAGCTCAAAGGAGTCACTCAGGAGAAAACCTTTCATCTTCAGTACAAACTTGATGATAACCCCGTTCAAACCATTACCATGCCTTCTGCCTTTGCCACCAGGCGAAATGATATTGCCTGGAAATACAACCTGTCGGAAAAAACACATACGATCCATATAAAACTGCTGGATCCTGATGCTGACTTTGCTATTAACGTTAACGACCTGCTGGTCTATTCGGGCCAAAAAACTGAGAATGCCTGGAAATCCAGCACAAACAGATAAGCCTTAGCTCGTCTATACCTGTCACCCTTTCCTTTCCGGCAGGCTTATCCGGCAAAGTTTTCTTATCTGAACATTTTCCTGTACTCGGACGGGGTTTTATCCATAATGGTTTTGAAGTAGTGATTGAAATTGGCCAGGTTGTTGTATCCACTTTCGAAACATATCTGGGATATGGATTTATCCGTCTCAACCAACATTTTAGCAGCCAGCCCGATACGTACCTTTTTCACATATTCCATAAATGTCAGGTTGGTTTTTTTCTTGAAATACCTGCAAAATGATCCCGGTGCCATATTCACCAAGCCGGCCGCTTCCTTCAGCTTGATCCCCTCTCCGATATTCAGAAAAACATATTCATACACTTTATTGATCTGTTCAAGATCCCGGGAAAAATTCCGGGAATAGGCCAGGGTATCGGAAAGATACTCAACATCCTTTATTTTAAGCAATAGATTAAAAATATTCAACAGTTCGATATAACTCTCCAGGCCTTCCAGATGCAGCAGTTTCCGAAGTCTTTTTTGAACGTCATGTATCTCTTTACCTTTGAAGAAAATACCCAGGTTAGCCTGCCTAAGCAATGTCTCAATCACTTCAAGCTCGGGAATATTAAAAAAATCCGACCGGATAATGTTTTCAGTAAAATGGATGGTAATACAGGAAGGAGGCGTATGTTTTTCGCTCTCCAGTATTTCCCAGCAATGCGGCACATCAGGGCCCAGTAATACCAAGTCGTTGGGCTCAAAACTGGAGATACTGTTCCCTACAATTCTTCTCCCGGCACCGGAAACAATAAAGTTCAATTCGTAATTCAGATGGGAATGGATCTTAGGCATACGCTCTGCCAACTGAATCTCCCGGACAATGAAGGAATGTTTACCGGGAACCTCAATCTTTTCGAACACATAATCCATCCGAGGAATATTAAATATTATTAAATTCATTCAAATATATCAATAAATATTTTAAAATAGGTTAAAAAATAATGTAATTTAAAGAAAATAACCGAAGGACTCCTTTTGTAGATTTTGTTTCTTTGTTATGTAAGAGAACATTTAACAAACATCACCATGTTACAATTAAAAGGGATTATTCCTCCTATGATCACCCCGCTGAAGAATTACGACCGACTTGACCTGGAGGGTTTGTCTAATCTGATTGAGCATCTGATCCAGGGGGGCGTTCACGGAATCTTTATCCTGGGTACAAACGGGGAAGCCCCTTCGTTGAGCAGATCTGTCAAAAAGGAACTGATGCGGATGACGGGTAAACAGATTAAACAACGGGTACCTTTCCTGGTTGGCATCTCCGGCACTTCCCTGTCAGCGTCACTGGACATGGCCGATTGTGCAAAAGAATACGGAGCAGATGCAGTGGTTGTCTCCCCCCCCTATTATTATCCGCTTGATCAGAATGAAGTTTACGAATACTATGCCGCACTGGCCTCAAAACTTCCGTTGCCTTTTTTTATCTATAATATACCAAGTCATACCAAGATACAGTTATCCATTGAGACGGTCCTGAAAATAAAAGACCTCGGCGCACAGGGTATCAAAGATAGTTCCGGAGATCTTTTTTATTTTTATTCTCTTATGGATGCATTAAGAGACGCACCGGACTTTTCTTTTATTACGGGAACCGAATTATTTCTGCCGGAGACAGTCCTCAGCGGAGGACACGGAGCAGTAGCCGGAGGGGCCAATGCTTTTCCCCAACTCTTTGTCAGTATGTATGAAGCCTCGGTAAAAAAAGATCTCGGTTCCATTTCTATGTTACGGAAACAGGTGATGGAACTTTACAACACACTATACCGGGTTGGGAAACATCCTTCCAGCATCACGGCAGGCATCAAATGCGCCTTGTCCGTGATGGGTATTTGTAATGACTATATGGCTCCGCCTTTACTAAAGATAACCGGCGATGAACGGAATCAAATAGAACGGATCATAAAAAAATATCACCCTTAATGCAGATGCCAGATCATGAACTATCAGCTTGACATCATTGACATTCTCGTACTTCTGCTCTATGCCTTGATTCTGATAGGGATGGGAGCTTTTTTTTTACGGAAAAGCAAGACATCAGAACAGTTTATGATTGCCGGTCGAGGCATTCCTGCCTGGGCCGCCGGCTTAGCCGTGATGAGTGCCTACACGAGCAGTATCTCTTATATTGCCGTACCGGGTAAGGCTTTTGACACCAACTGGCATCCGATTATCTTTGCACTCATGGCCATCCCTGTGGCCTGGTTTATCACTAAATATGTGGTACCCTATTACCGGGAAAAAAATATCATCTCGGTCTATGGCTATCTGGAAGAAAAGATGGGCGCCTGGGCCCGTATTTATGCTTCTTTATCTTTCCTTCTTTTCATGATCGGCAGAACTGCTGTTATCCTGTACCTCTCCTCTCTGCTGCTCTCCCAGTTTGTAAACATAGACATTCGTTATCTGATCCTGATCATCGGACTGATCACTGTTCTTTACACGCTTATGGGAGGTATGGAAGCTGTGATCTGGACGGACGTATTACAGTCAATCATTATGATCGGAGGCATTCTTGTCGCCAGCTATATCCTTACTAAAGACGTTTTTTCCAAACCCGATTACCTGATACAAAACGCTCTGAATGCCCATAAGTTCAGTTGGGGCAGTACAGCTTTCTCACTCAATGGAAGAACCATCCTGGTAATGATTATTTACGGCATTACCGAAAACCTTCGCAACCTGATGGCCGACCAGAACTACACCCAGAAATACAGTTCGGTACCCACCCTGAAAAAAGCAAGGAAGTCTATCTGGATTGCAGTTTTGATCTACCTCCCGCTCACGGCTATATTTTTATATATCGGAACCACCCTTTTTGCTTTCTACTCAGGAACAACTCATGTTCTGGGAGACACCATCGTCAAGGGAGACCAGGTCTTTCCCTATTTCATCACCCATGAGATTCCGGTAGGCATTAAGGGGCTGATCATAGCAGCTATCCTTGCTGCATCGATGAGCACCATCGACTCGGCCCTGAATTGTTCAGCCACTGTGCTTTTTGTAGATTATTACAAAAAATATTTCAGGCCCGACAGTTCCGAGAAAACCAATGTGACTTTTTTGCGTCTCACCACGATCATATGGGGGTTGCTGGGTATCGTTTTTGCCATCATGATGATCAAGGCCAAGAGTGCCCTGGATATCTGGTGGCAAATCGCCGGAATCTTCGGCGGCGGCATCCTGGGACTGTTCCTGCTGGCCATTTTTAACGTCAGGATTACACTGAAACAGGGACTTCTTTCCGTGGCTTTCAGCATACTCATCATCGTATGGGGTACTTTCTTCCGTAATCTCCCGGTCCGTATGAGCTGGTTGGAATGCAGGATGGATCCGATCATTATAGGTGCTGCCGGTACCACCGGTATGGTGGTCATGGCTCTTTTGTTCGTTGCCTTTAACAGAAATAAACAAACACTGACTGCCAATTAGCTGCTGAAGCTGATTTTAAATGCGTATGATATGAAATATTCAATGCTGTTGATCATGGGCCTGATAACATTCCACGGAAATGCACAAAAAGTTTTCACAGGGGCTCAGGCCATCGTGAAAGAAGAATTTATATTCCGCTCAAGAGATGTACCTTTCCCCAGTTGTCATGCTTCTACCCTCGCAGAAACGAAAAAGGGGCTGATAGCGGCCTGGTTTGGTGGTACACATGAAAAAGCTCCGGATGTAGGAATATGGGTCAGCCTTTATGCCGGCGGAAAATGGAGTACACCCGGGGAAGTTGCCAACGGGATCAGCAATAAGAAAACACGTTATCCTACCTGGAATCCGGTGCTTTTCAATACAGGCAAAAAGATTCTCCTTTTTTTTAAAGCAGGACCTTCTCCCCGGCAGTGGTGGGGAGAGGTGATCTCTTCCGCAGACCAGGGAGGGCACTGGTCGGAGCCCTTCAGGTTGCCGGAGGGAATTCTCGGCCCCATCAAAGACAAACCGGTTCTGCTCTCCAACGGATGGTTGTTAAGTCCTTCCAGCACCGAAGATCATGGATGGCAGGTGCATATTGAATTATCGGGCGATATGGGAAAGACATGGACCAAAAGCCCTCCGCTGAATGATCCTGAAAAGATCAACCTGATCCAGCCCACCCTGCTGGAACATCCCGGCGGAAAAGTACAGATGCTCTGCCGGAGTAAAAACAATACTGTATTCACAGCATGGTCACAGGATATGGGATTGACATGGGGACCTTTTCTTTCTACCGGACTGCCCAATCCCAATGCAGGTATTGACGCCGTAAAACTGAAAGAAGGCAAATATTTGCTGGTTTACAATCATATCGCCTGCGTACCCGGTAAACACTGGGGAAACCGGAATATACTGAATGTGGCTGTATCGAATGACGGAGTGCATTGGAAAGCAGCCGTGTTGCTGGAAAATGATCCCGATAAGAATTCGGAATACTCTTATCCTGCCGTGATTCAGACCTGTAACGGGCTGGTTCATATCACTTACACCTGGAACAGGAAGCAGATCAAACATGTGGTTATTGATCCTTCAAAAATCATAACCAGGGATTTTGATCATGGTACATGGCCTGTTGATTAAGAGCTGTTGAAGATGTCAAAGAAAACAAGCATCCTGTTTATTGCAATCACCCTGGGACTGGCCTGGGCCATGCGTGGTCATTTCGGTCACGAATGGGGCGCTTCGTGGGCCGGTGCCATGGGAGTGTTGGCTGTATTGCTGGTAGCAAAAAGAAAAGACTGGGCACAAAATGCACCCGTGTTGACAGCTCTGGGAGCGATCGGTTGGGGCGCCGGCGGCATGATGAGCTACGGCATCGTGATAGGTTATTGCCGGAGCGTCTCTTTTCCCAATGCACTCTATGGATATGCGATGTTGGCTGTGATCGGCAGTCTGTACGGGTTCCTGGGAGGAGGACTGTTCGGTCTGGGACTGGAAAAAGAAGAAAAACATAAACCGGACTGGCCACGGTTAATCGTCGAGATGTTTGCCGGAGGCTTCCTGGCCTGGGGACTGCTGATCTACCAGATGGAATGGCTGATGACCCCGCCCCGGTCTGAACTATGGGCTGCATGCCTGGGAGCTGCGCTCGCCCTGACGTGGTACCTCGCACGCAACCATTTTCACCGTGCGCTGCACGTGGCTGCCTACTCGGCATTGGGTGCCGGTTTTGGGTTTGCTTTTGGTAACTTTATCCAGACCCTTGGAAGCACCTCCGGGATTGCCTATAACTGGTGGAACGTGATGGAATTTACACTTGGCTTCTTTGGGGGTATCGGCATGGGCTATGCTGTCCTTACCCGTACCTGGCCGGAAACGGCCAAAGCTACCAAAACTGTAAACCGGATAGCCCTGGTCTTCGTTTTCCTGCTTATCCCCTTTACCAACTGGATCAACGCCATGAGCCTGGAGAAATTTACCAGAACAGCCGAAAGGCTGGACCTGCAAAATCCTCACCTGTTCGCAACAAATCACCTGGTCGCGGCCGGAATCTCCCTGATCGTTTTTTTTGTCCTGGCCGTTTGGGTATGGAAAACATGCTCCCCAAACAAAACACTAGAATGCGGCATACCTGCATTGCTCTTCTTAATCACCCTGGAATATACCCTCTTTGCCTATATCCAACTGGCAACTTTCCGGCATTTTAACCTGAAACATTCTGATACCCTGTATATCTTTATCGTAGCCGGCTTAATGCTTGTATGGTATTTTTATCTTAATAAAAAAGAAAGTGTCCCCCCGGAAAAAGATATCCCCGAAACCTGGAAAAGATGGAGCATTATCCTGGCATGCCTGATCCTGGTATTAGTGCTTATCGCATTTATTTCCGCAAACAGTCATGGAGTATTGCCGGGATCACATGAGAGATTTTAAAATAATAACCGGTACCTTTTTACCCTCAGATTAGTGGAAGATCAGGGCAAGAGGATGAAAGAAAGATGTTGGAATTATTTAGTCTGGGGATGGAATATTGATCATTGAAAATTATTAGTAATTTGGGAATTGTTTATTGAGTTGAAAATAAATAAAGAAACAGGGGCCATTCCGTGAACAAACAAAAATATTATCGTTCTGTTTTGATTTTACTGGTCGGATTGTATGCTATTACGTCCTGTAAAAGGGAAGAGTATCTTACAAAGGATGTAGATGTATTCATTGGCACAGATGGCGAAGGTCACACTTTTCCCGGAGCCACCATGCCCTTCGGGATGGTGCAGCTAAGTCCCGACACCCGAATTTCCGGAGGTTCTTCCTGTGGAGGATTTTATTTTTCTGATCTGGTCATCCTGAAGGACTACCTGATCCGGGCCGTGCGAATACTCCCTCCCGTTGCGGGTTTTCACAGCATTCAAATCAGATATTTTCAATGTGGCGGGGGTAACTCTTTAAAATTCAGTTGGCAGGGACCCGGTTTTTCCAAACAAGAAGTAACACCGGAGGCATTGTTTCATCAAAACCACAACAAACCATGAAAATCGAGGCGGAGAGAATTTTACAAATATAGTTAACGCATTGTTGATGCGTATTTTTAATTTATAACAAAGAGTTTGAAGACAAAGACCTTTTTTTTAGACCGGATTCATAAATTAATTACAAAATAAGAATCATGATAAAGCAAAAAATCGTCATTGCGGCTACAGGAATGTTTTTCCTGACCACCATTTTTACCTGGACAGGGTTTGGGGGTTCTACAAAGATCATCCAGCCTGTTAATCCTCATCCGGTAAGGGAACTGACCGAATGGATTGTGCACGAAGGTGATTTACCGGTAACAAAAGTATTTGCGCATAATCCCTCTCTCTGGAAAAAAGAAACCCTTAATCATGAATGGTGGAAAGTAGGCCTGGTTAAGTGGTTCAGGAAGGAGTTTATCGTACCCAAAGAGATGGCAGGCAGGGATATTATTTTCACTGTAGCCACTACAGGTATATTGGAAATATATGCCAATGGAAAAAAACTGTATGGAGCGGGGGGTGAAAAAAGTCGCGTGGTCCTCACACGCTTTGCCAAAACAGGACAAAAGTTCTCTTTAGCCATAAAACTCATAAACAACGGGTACAGTTGCCGTTTTTACCAGGCTGACATGACAGGTATG
>JAGGWN010000021.1 GCA_021157415.1 Bacteroidales bacterium
GATTTATGGGAACGGTCATCGGGATGATTGGCGCTTTTGATAAAATCCAGGTAGCAGGGACAGTTTCTGCTCAATTGGTTGCCGGCGGTATCAAAGTTGCTTTGATCACTACGGTATCCGGTTTGATCGTAGCTATCATCCTGCAGGTGTTTTATAATTACATCCTGTCCAAGATCGACAGTATTACCGTAGCAATGGAAGATGCTTCTATCTCGTTGGTTGACATGCTGATAAAACATAATACTAAAAATAAATAAGAGATATCATGTCTGGTACACTTAAAACCTTTGTAAAAATTATTCTATGGGTTATCATGGGTGTCTCCGTGGTACTGTTGGGCTGGTTCTATTTTGGCCCCAAGGTTCCGGGAACTGTCGGAACAACCCTTGAAGAACCCGTAGCTACGAATGTAGCACTCTGGTGGGCCTATATCCTTTTCGGCCTGGCTATTTTGGTTACGCTGATATTCTCGTTTATGAATATCTTCACCAGCAAAAAAGCCCTGAAGGGAGCACTGATTTCTTTGGGTGCTCTGGTGATCCTATTCGGAGTTTCTTATGTACTGGCATCTGATCAACCCCTCAACATGCCAGGCTATGAGGGAAGCGGCAATACGCCCATAGTCCTCAAGTGGGTCGGTACGGGTCTTATAGCTGCTTATCTGCTGGTAGGCGTTGCTTTCCTGACAATCCTCTATGTGGAGATTGTCAAATTATTTAAATAACTTATTTTTTATTTAAACTGAACCATGGCACGTAAGTTACAACCGATCAATGCAGGATCTATGGCTGACATAGCTTTCCTTCTTTTGATTTTCTTCCTCGTCACTACCACAATGGATGTTGATACAGGACTGATGAGGATGCTCCCGCCTATGCCGGAGAAAAATCAAAAGAAAACCAATGATAAGATCAAGGAAAGAAATGTCTTTGTCGTACTGATCAATAAGAACAATGAACTTCTTGTCGAAGGAAATAGAATGGACATCCATCAATTGAGACAGGCTGCCAAAGATTTTATCGCCAACCCGGATAACAGAGATGATCTCCCTGAAAAAGAATGGAAAGATATTCCATTCTTTGGCCATGTGTTCGTAACCAAAAACCCGGTTATCTCTCTGCAAAACGACCGGGGAACATCTTATGGAACCTATATTAAAGTCCAAAATGAGCTGATCGCTGCCAAGGATGAATTACGAAATGAACTGGCCAGGTCTAAGTTCGGTATGAACTATGACGACCTCGATAAGGAAAAACAAGAGGCCATTAAAAAATACTATCCGGCAGCTATCTCTGAGGCTGAACCTAAAAATGTTGGAGGAGGAAAACAATGAAATCAAAATTTCGTCCGAATGAAGAAGAAAGGTCTATCGGCCAAATTAACACGGCTTCCCTGCCCGACATCATCTTTATGCTTTTATTCTTCTTCATGGTTACCACAGTGATGCGGGAAGTGGATCTGAAAGTGAATATTCACGTTCCGGAAGCTACCCAAGCTAAAAAACTGGAAAAAAAATCCCTGGTTTCTTTTATCTATGTCGGAAAACCTCTTCCGCGCTTTCAGAAAATGTTCGGAACCGAGCCCCGTATCCAACTGAACGATCAGTTCAGAACCGTTAGGGACATTCAGGACTTTATAGCTCAGGAAAAAGACCAGTTAAATGAAGCTGACCGCAATAAATTAACGGTCTCCCTGAAAGTCGATGAAAACACCCAGATGGGGATTGTCTCAGATATCAAACAGTCTCTCAGACGCGCAAATGCTTTAAAGATCAGTTACTCATCTGTCAAAACAGATAAGATAAGATGAAGTAAAAAAAGATAGTTTTTCATACACACAAAAAAAGGCCGGGATTTCGGCCTTTTTTTGTGATCCCGGCGGGACTCGAACCCACAACCTTCAGAACCGGAATCTGACATTCTATCCAATTGAACTACGGGACCAGCATAATTCAGCGTGCAAATTTAATAAAATTATTGATGAACTTTTCCTATTTTCGCACTCTGATATTACAAAAACTAATAATATGGAATATAAGTTCAGGGAAACAGAAAAGAAATGGCTGGATTACTGGAAGAAAAACAAAACATTCAAAACGGATACAGACCCTTCCAAACCGAAATATTATGTCCTGGATATGTTTCCCTACCCCTCGGGCGCCGGTCTGCACGTAGGACATCCGTTGGGATATATTGCTTCAGACATTTATGCCCGGTATATGAGGCTCAAAGGATTCAATGTGCTTCATCCGATGGGTTTTGATGCATTCGGCCTGCCGGCAGAACAATATGCCATACAAACAGGAACCCATCCCGCCATTACCACGGCAAAAAATATTCAGAAATATCGCGAACAACTGGGCAAACTCGGCTTTTCTTTCGACTGGGATCGTGAAGTGATAACCTCCGACCCTGCTTATTACAAATGGACCCAGTGGACCTTCCTGCAACTTTTTAAATCGTGGTATAACCTGGAAACGGATAAGGCAGAACCAATCGATCGCCTTATCAAAATATTTGAACAGAAGGGTAACAAAAAGGTCAGGGCTGCCTCTTCCCCTGTTGATATTTTCTCTCCAGACGAGTGGAATACCTTTTCCGAAAGGAAAAAACAAGCAATTTTGATGAACTACCGTTTGGCTTATCTCTCCGATACCTGGGTAAACTGGTGCCCTGCCCTGGGGACCGTCCTGGCCAACGATGAAGTCAAAGACGGTTACTCCGAACGGGGAGGCTATCCTGTAGAACGAAAAAAAATGAGTCAATGGTTTCTGCGAATCACCGCCTATGCCCAACGTCTGCTAGACGGACTGGAAACCATAGATTGGAGTGAATCCATAAAAGAGGTACAGCGCAACTGGATCGGTCGGTCGGAAGGAGCTGTCGTGTTTTTCGATATCGTTAATTATCCGGAACATCTGGAAATTTTCACAACACGTCCCGATACGCTTTTTGGTGCTACCTTCATGGTACTGGCTCCCGAGCATCCTTTCATTGAAGATATCACTACCGAAAAACACCGGGAAGAAGTGGAAGAATATGTTAAAAAAGCTATAAACCGTTCAGAGAGAGACCGGATCGCCGATGTAAAGACCGTAACGGGGGTTTTTACCGGCGCATATGCGATCAACCCCGTCAACGGAGCCAGAATACCTATCTGGGTGGCTGAATATGTTCTGGCAGGTTATGGCACCGGGGCCATTATGGCTGTTCCTGCCCACGACTCCCGTGATTTTACCTTTGCCCGTCATTTCAACCTGCCCATTGTCCAGGTTATCACCCGTGAAAAGGGAAAACAGGAGGACCCAGCCGGATGGGATAGTTCGTATGACTCCAAAGAAGGCTATCTCATCAATTCCGGCCTTATCAATGACCTTCCAGTCCATGAGGCAATCCCTGCCATCATTGATTTCCTGAAAAAGAAAAACAGGGGCTACGGTAAAGTGAATTATCGTTTACGCGATGCTATTTTCAGCCGACAGAGATATTGGGGAGAACCGTTTCCCATCTATTATAAAGAAGGAATTCCCTATCCCCTCGACGAAGACCAACTGCCTCTCAAACTTCCGGAAGTAGATAAATACCTCCCTACCGAAACGGGAGATCCTCCGCTGGCGAGGGCCCAGCACTGGAAATCCCGTGAAGGATATCCGCTCGAAACAAATACCATGCCCGGCTTTGCCGGTTCAAGCGGTTATTATCTCCGCTACATGGATCCTCACAATGACAGAGAATATTTTTCAAGCAAAGCTGTTGGTTACTGGAGAAATGTTGATCTTTATATCGGGGGAGATGAACATGCTACGGGTCATCTCATCTATTCCCGCTTTTGGAATAAATTCCTTTTTGATCTGGGCCTTTCCGTAGAAGAAGAACCCTTCCACAAACTGATCAACCAGGGAAAGATCCTGGGAAGATCCAATTTCGTCTACCGCGTCAACCTGGAAAAATATGCAGAATACCTGCTTTGGCAAAAAATCAAAGAAAGCGGAGAGGCAGAACATGTTATCCACAATTATCGAGACGGGAACCGCCGGTTCGACTTCTATCATCAGAAAGCAAAACTGATCGTTGAAATAAAAAGCCAGGAAAAACTGGAAAAACTGGAGCACTATTACAAAGATTATATTAAGGACACAGGAAAAAGGCTTATTCTCCTGCCTGTGCATGATATTATCTATTTGACCGACGAGATCGTGGAGGAAATAAACCGCGCCATCCATGAAACCGCTCCCGGCAAGGTTTTCTTTGACAATCACAAGATCAGGGAACCGAAACCCATCTTTGTTTCCCATAATATCAAAGATCGCGAACTATGGTCCACCCCCCTTCATGTGGATATCAACCTGGTCCACAACGATGTGCTGGATCTGAAAGCTTTTCGTCAGTGGCGTCCTGAATTTCAGGATGCCGAATTCATCCTCGAAGAGGATGGAAAATACATCTGTGGATGGATGATCGAAAAAATGTCGAAATCGAAACACAATGTACAGACCCCGGATGAACTGGTAGATAAATACGGTGCTGACGTTCTTCGCATGTACGAAATGTTCCTGGGCCCCATCGAACAATCCAAGCCTTGGGATACCAACGGAATAGAAGGAATCGCAAGGTTTGTTAAAAAATTCTGGCGACTCTTTCACGACGAAGAAAACCGTTTTGTCATTACGGATGAGCAACCCGAAGAACGGGAGCTGAAAATCCTGCACCGGACGATCAAAAAGGTCAGGGATGATATAGAACGATTCTCATACCATACGGCTGTGAGCACCCTGATGGTATGTACCAACGAACTTTCAACCCTCCGATGCCGGAAAAGGAATATCCTTGAACCCCTGACAATTCTTATTTCTCCGCTCGCTCCCCTGATTGCGGAAGAACTATGGGAACAACTGGGACATAAACCAAGCATTAGCTTTGCCCCTTTGCCGGACTATGATGAAAAATGGCTGAAAGAAAACACTTTTGAATATCCGGTGTCTTTTAATGGAAAAATGAGATTTAAGCTTACCTTGCCTTTGGAAATATCACAGGAAGAAGTTGAAAAAGCTGTACAAGAAGCTCCGCAGTCCAAAAAGTGGATCGAAGGGAAAACTATCCGAAATATCGTTTTTGTCCCAAAACGCATCATCAATGTCGTCGTGAGTTAATCCTGCTCTTCCAGCTTTTCCAGGACTTGTTCCACAACAGAAGGATAATACCTGTATTCAAGCTGATGAACCCGTTGTGCCAGGGTATCAGGGGTATCATGTGGCAATACCGGACATCGTGCCTGAAAGACAATATCTCCCTTGTCATACTCCTCATTAACATAATGAATGGTGATTCCGGACTCCCTGTCACCGTTATTTATTACCGCCTCATGCACATGATGCCCGTACATTCCTTTTCCACCGTATTTAGGCAATAAAGCAGGATGAATATTCACAATTTTCCCCGGGTAGGCTCGCAAAATATTGGCAGGGACCAACCAAAGGAAGCCGGCAAGAATGATAAAATCCACTTTATTTTGTTTCAATTCCTTCAGCACATTCCTCTCTCTGAAATCCTGCCGGCGAAATACCCTGCAGGGAACACCCAATTGCCTCGCCCGATGGATCACGTAAGCCCCGGGATTATTGGTAATGACCAATACAATATTCTTATCGAACGTTTTGTTAAAATGTTCTATTAGATTCTGGGCATTGGTTCCCGCACCGGAAGCAAATATTGCCAACTTCCATTTTTTACTCATCTATTGATACTTATGACGAAATTAATAATAAAAATATTTTCGTATCTTACGAACTGTTTGAACATCTAAAGTAAAAAAATATATATTTGTTTGAAAATTTTTATTGAAATACATTTCTTTGCATCGGAATTTTCTAACCATTTAATTGTAACTAAAAAATTAAAACTATGTCAGACATTGCATCAAGAGTAAAAGCGATAATCGCTGACAAACTTGGAGTTGATGAAAGTGAAGTAACTCCGGAAGCCAGTTTCACCAATGATCTGGGTGCTGATTCCCTGGATACCGTTGAACTTATTATGGAATTTGAAAAAGAGTTCAACATTGGCATTCCCGATGACCAGGCGGAAAACATTTCGACAGTGGGAGAAGCCATCAAGTACATTGAAGAAAACGTAAAATAAGAAAAGATGACTTTAAAGCGTGTAGTAGTTACAGGGTTAGGAGCACTGACCCCGTTGGGAAATAATGTACCTGATTTCTGGGAAGCATTGGCTAACGGTGTAAGTGGCTCCAGCCTTATTACACGTTTTGACACGGAGAAATTTAAAACCCATTTTGCCTGCGAGGTAAAAAACTTCGATCCCAAAGAACATTTCGAGCGGAAAGAATTACGCAAACTGGATCTATTCTGTCAGTTCGCTCTTGTCTCGGCCGATGAAGCCATTAGAGATGCCGGGATAGATAAGGATTCGGTAAACCACAACCGGGTGGGTGTAATCTATGGTTCTGGAATCGGTGGGTTGCAAACTTTTTACGAAGAAATTAAATCGTTTGTGGAAGGGGATGGAACACCCCGGTTCAGCCCGTTTTTTATCCCGAAGATCATTTCGGACATTGCCGCTGGTCATATTTCTATAAAATACGGGTTCAGAGGACCTAATTTTGCGACTGTATCGGCCTGCTCGACTGCCGCCAATGCCATCATAGATGCCTATAATTACATCCGTCTGGGCAAAGCAGAACTTTTTGTCACCGGCGGTGCAGAAGCTCCTATCAACAGAGTAGGAATAGGAGGATTCAATGCCATCATGGCCATCAGTACCAACAACGATGAGTATGAAACCGCATCCCGTCCTTTTGATAAGACACGAGACGGATTTGTTATGGGAGAAGGGGCCGGTACGTTGGTCCTGGAAGAACTGGAACATGCCAAAGCCCGCGGAGCTAAAATATACGCAGAAGTGGCCGGTGCCGGTTTGTCGGCTGACGCTTACCATATGACCGCTCCCCATCCGGAAGGACTGGGTGCTGCCCTGGTCATGCAAGAAGCACTGGATGATGCAGGTATGACCCCGGAAGATATTGATTATATCAACGTACACGGTACTGCTACCTCGCGCGGAGATATCTCCGAAATACAAGCTATCCAGAAACTTTTCGGAGAACATGCTTACGAGATTAATATCAGTTCCACAAAATCTATGACAGGACATTTGCTGGGAGCTGCCGGAGCCGCTGAAGCCATTGCCAGCATCATGGCGATCCGGAAAGGAATCATCCCCCCCACGATCAATCATTTTGTAGATGATCCTGAAATTGATCCAAAGTTGAATCTCACCTTCAATAAAGCTGAGAAAAAAGACGTGAAGGTGGTTTTAAGCAACACATTTGGCTTTGGCGGTCATAATGCCTCCATCATTCTAAAGAATTTTGAGTCATAGCCCGTGCTATCTTTTCATTTAAAACACACCTCTCCCCTTTTGCCCAATCAAAAGTGGTTTTATGTGCAAATAAAAAAACTGCTCCCCTATCCACCACGCAACATAGCCCTTTACCAAATCGCCTTTATTACACGTTCCTGGTCCCTGCCTGTATCAGGACAGCCCATTAATAATGAAAGACTGGAATTTTTGGGGGATGCCGTCATCAATACCATTATCTCCGAACACCTGTACCGGTTATTTCCCGAAAAAAACGAGGGAGAACTATCTAAACTTAGGTCCAGAATCGTCAACGGTAACGCACTGAATGATATTGCCCTTAAACTTAAGCTGGATCATCTTGCACAATATACCTTTCATTCCGAGAACCAGTATAAACATATTTTCGGAGATGTATTCGAAGCCTTTATAGGGGCCCTGTTCCTGGATCATGGCTATAAAAAGACACAGAGGTATTTTAACAAAATCCTATTTAAAAAATATATTAATCTCCCTGAAATCTTAGAAACAGATACCGATTTTAAAAGTATGATGCTGGTGTGGGCTCAAAAAAACCATAGGAAACTGTTTTTTGTCACGCAAGAAAGCTTTCATAACAATGGGAAGAAAGTGTTCCGGTCCTTATTGCAAACAAAGAACAGCATCCTCGGTGAAGGAAGTGGAAACTCCAAAAAAGAAGCCGAACAAAAAGCTGCACAAAAAGCGTGGGAAGACATTCACCCAGACTGATTATTTCCGGGATTTACATTTCAGTTCTATGACTAAAATAAAAAAACATCGTATTTCCCTTGAACCGGATCGTAATTATTATCTGGCAGCAATTGCTTCGCATGAAAAAGTATATTATATGGGATGGATCCTGAACCGTGAACTGGGAATTCATTTTGTCCGCTCAGCCGATTTCTGCACAACCCGAAAAAGTACCAATCTTTTTTTCCCTGTATTCGCCTGGAAAGATGAATATAAAATGCTTTCGTGGCATCTTATTTCAAACCGTTCCGAGCATGGTTTCTTCTTGGATGATTTGAAAAATATTGATTTCCTCCTACACATTACCCCCAATCCAGGCGCAGCATTTATTGACAATCTGGAAAACAAATTAAAAACCATTCCCGTAATCTATGCCTTTTTCCCCGTTGATCCGCAGGAATACCCAATGGCCGACTCTCTTCAGTTTGACTGAATATAAAAAAAGAGCAGATGAATGATCACCTGCTCTTTCCGTATTAACCCTTTTATTAACCTAAACCAAAAACCTACTGCTTTTGTTCTGTTATGAGAAGTGCAATTTTCATGCCAAACTCATTATTTCTGCTCTTTGTTTTAAATAACGTGTAATTATTAAAAATGTTTCAACCCACCTTCATTATTTTTGAACAATACAAAGATAATATGAATTTATGTTAACAAGGTTTAAGGGATGTTAAAGATTGTTAAAACCCAGGGGGACAAGACGAAAAGAGTTATTTTTGTAAAACCATGAATAAAAAAACTATCTGGATATTATCGGGGATCATGGCTTTAGGGATGATTGCTCTTGTTATGATCCAGATCTATTGGTTAAATCACGCCCTGGAGGTAAAAAGTCATCAATTCAGACAAACGGTAAACGCAGCTTGTAAGGAGATTATCTCGCAACTGGAAAAAAAGGAAATCTACAATATCGTTTTACGGGAAATACACATCGAATCAGGGCAAACCAATTCATTTTCCGATGACGAAAACCAGGATTTTTTCAAGCCTCCCGGCATCATCTCACATACAGCACCTCTCTCCGGTCAGGAAACCATTACTATAAATAATAATAAATTTACCGCTTTAGACACCCTGCTGCTAACGGGTCGCATCAACGGGATTTTAAATGAAGCAAACAACAACAGAACAAGCATCATTGAAGCCAACAGATCCCGCATGGTTAAACATATCCTGGAGAAACTCTCACAGACTCCCCCCGACATTCAGAAAAGGGTTCAGCCGATAGAATTATTCTATCTTATTAAAAAGATACTGGCAAAAAACGGAATTAACCAGCCTTTTGAATTTGCCATTACGAAAAATCATTCAATGATCATTTACAAAACCCCTGGATATGACAATAAACACAAATATGCCAACACTTTTGAACGACCTCTTTTTCCCAACGATATGGTCAGCCAGAATAACTCGCTGGTCCTCTATTTTCCGGATGAACACAAATATCTTGTACGATCGCTGGGATGGATAGGATATCTTTCCATGGCTCTGACTGTCTTTTTTATGGCTGTTTTTCTGGGAACGTTATATATCATTTTAAGACAAAAAAGGATTACAGATATTAAAACCGATTTTGTTAATAATATGACCCACGAATTAAAAACTCCGATCTCTACCATCTCTCTGGCTTCTCAAATGCTAAAAGACAAAAGTATCCTCAACAGTGATAAAAACATAGATCATATAGCCCGTGTGATTGAAGATGAAACCAAAAGATTAAGTCATCAGGTGGAAAAAGTGTTACAGATGGCTGTTTTTGAACAAGGCAGGGTCAAACTCAAGAAAAAAGACACGGATATCCATCATCTTCTGGCCAATGTGATCCAGAACTTTTCCATAAGAATACAAAATAAAAACGGAAAGATCGTGTACGATTTTATGGCAGAACATCCTGTAGTTCCTGTGGATGAGATGCACATTACCAACGTTTTCTCCAACCTGGTAGATAACGCCATTAAATACAGCAAGGAAGCTCCATTAATCTATATTAAAACCGAGAACAATCAGAAAGGAATATTGATTCATATACGTGACAACGGAATCGGCTTATCAAAAGAGGATCAGACAAAAATTTTCGACCAGTTCTACCGCGTTCCAACCGGGAATATTCATGATGCAAAAGGGTTTGGATTGGGATTGAGTTATGTCAAGAAGATCATTGAAGACCATAACGGAACCATAACCGTTGAAAGCCAGATTAACAAAGGAACCACATTTTCTGTATTTTTACCTTTCATTACAAACTGATAACAAATACTCTTATGGACAAAATCCGCATTTTGCTGGCAGAAGATGATGAGAACCTGGGAATGTTATTAAAGGAATACCTCCGGGCCAAAGGTTATGAAACCGAATTGTTTACCGACGGAAATCATGCGTACAAGGGCTTTATCTCTGATCATTTTGACTTGTGCCTGCTGGATATTATGATGCCTGTCAAGGATGGTTTTACGCTGGCTCGTGAAATCAGACAGTTGAATTCGGACATCCCCATCATCTTTCTCACCGCTAAATCTATGAAAGAAGATGTTTTTGAAGGATTTCGCATCGGAGCGGATGATTATATCACCAAACCTTTCAGCATGGAGGAACTCCTTTTTCGCATTGAAGCGATTCTCCGGCGAATAAAATCAGGCCAGGAAACAAGCCAGGATCAGTTCAAAATCGGGAAATACCTTTTCGATGCCAACAAGCAGGAATTAACCTACGGCAATCAGATACAGAAAATGACCACAAAGGAATCCGAATTATTGCGCCTGCTCTGCAACAATAAAAACAAAATACTGGAGCGAAACTTTGCCCTGCGCACCATCTGGATGGATGATAATTATTTCAATGCCAGAAGCATGGATGTCTATATTACCAAATTAAGAAAATACCTGAAAGAGGATCCATCCGTCGAGATCATCAACATTCACGGAAAAGGCTACAAACTGATTTGTTAATTACTTCAGCTCTATCAGCTCGGAGGAACTTTCCAGTTTTCCTTTTTTGTTATAATTCTCCGACCTGATGGTCCCAATTCCTTCTGCGTACCAGGTGGCACCTTGGGCATGGGTTTTAATAAAACCAACCTTACCGTCATTGTCAAAGGTGATCTTTATACATTTAAATGTGCCTGCCGGGGTGGTTATATTTTCTTTCGCCACGACCTTGCGGTTTTTGACAGTCGATGTAATCGTCACCAGTTTGACCCCATTGTTGAGAACCTGTGCCGTCACCTCCCCGTCAGGCAACTGATCTCCTACTTTCAGATGTGGAGGCATTGCCAGATCTTTCGAACTGACCTTAATGTCCATTCCCTGATATTTTCCCAACATGTTTGCCAGGGAAGTTTTCATATCTATGTAAAACTCTCCCTGTTTGCAATAATAGTTCAGCAGGATGGTATCCACCACTTCTCCTTCTGCAGACTCAACCCATTGTCGTGTCGTGATTTTTAAACCGTCTTTGGTCCGTTGGTTATCCAACACTTCATAATACATCTTCCCGGACGGTTTTCCCTTTTTATCATACATCTGATAAGTTAGTTTCTTGCCCTTTTCCTGAGGAAAATAACTGGTGCAATCCTGTGATTTTGCAACAGGAATCATAAATAGAACAACCGCAAAGAAGAACAATGATTTTTTTATCATAGTTGCTAAATTAAAGTTTATTTGATAATCAAACATACAAATTTTTTTCATGCAAATAAACACAGGCTGCTTAAAATATTTCATCTACAGATATCCTGTGTGGGCTAATCCAGCTTTAATACCGCCAGGAAAGCCTGCTGCGGCACCTCTACATTCCCCACCTGGCGCATTCTCTTTTTCCCTTTCTTCTGTTTCTCCAATAGCTTCCTTTTCCGGGTTATATCTCCCCCGTAACATTTGGCTGTAACATCTTTCCGCAAAGCTTTTACGGTTTCACGGGCAATAATTTTTGACCCGATGGCTGCTTGTATGGCAATATCAAACTGTTGCCGGGGAATAAGCTCTTTCAATTTCAAGCAGATCTTTCTTCCAAATCCATACGCATAATCCTTATGAATCAGGGTGGACAAAGCATCTACCATCTCTCCGTTTAACAGGATATCCAGGCGCACCAGGGTAGCTAGCTTATAACCGGAAGTATAATAATCAAAAGAAGCATATCCTTTTGAGATACTTTTCAGTTTATCGTAAAAATCAAAGACAATGTCAGCCAGAGGCATCTCAAAAGTAAGCTCAACCCGGTCACTCGTCAGGTAAACCTGATTTTTCAATGTTCCCCTTTTATCAATACATAATTTCATGATCGGACCGACAAATTCCGCTTTGGAAATGATCTGGGCCGAAATATAAGGTTCTTCAATATGGTCAAGATAAGTAGGATCGGGTAACCCCGAAGGATTATGCACTTCGATCATTTCTCCCCGGGTAGTATAAGCCCGGTAGGATACATTTGGCACGGTAGTAATAACATTCATGTCAAATTCACGGTCGAGTCGTTCCTGAATGATTTCCATATGCAACAATCCCAGGAAACCACATCTGAAACCAAAGCCCAGTGCTGCCGACGATTCGGGTTCAAACGTCAGGGAAGCATCATTGAGATGCAGTTTTTCAATGGAGGCTCTGAGTTCCTCATAATCATCGGCATCCACAGGATAGATCCCGGCAAACACCATAGGTTTCACATCCTCAAAACCTTCGATGGCCACCTCGCAGGGCCGGTCAACATGAGTGATGGTATCTCCCACCTTCACCTCACTGGAATTCTTGATCCCGGAAATGATATACCCGACATCACCGGCACGTAAGACCTCGCGCGGCTCATTCTTTATCTTCAGCACCCCGATTTCATCAGCTATATAATCCTTGCCGGTGGCCACAAATTTCACGTGGTCACCTCTGCGCAACTCCCCGTTAAATATTTTAAAGTAAGCATAGATGCCCCGGTAGGGATTAAATACGGAATCGAAGATCAATGCCTGCAAAGGGGCGGTGGGATCCCCTTGCGGAGGCGGGATCTCGTTAACAATTCTTTCCAGGATGTGATCCACTCCCTGTCCCGTTTTACCACTGGCCTCAATAATATCCTCACGCTTACAGCCCACCAGATCCACAATCTGGTCTTTCACCTCTTCAGGCATGGCATTGTTCAGGTCCATCTTGTTCAGTACCGGGATGATCTCCAGATCATGCTCAATGGCCAGATAAAGGTTTGAGATA
The DNA here is from genome assembly GCA_021157415.1 of Bacteroidales bacterium. Lineage (GTDB taxonomy): Bacteria > Bacteroidota > Bacteroidia > Bacteroidales > VadinHA17 > DRPN01. The sequence goes on from JAGGWN010000021.1 coordinate 13,346, forward strand.
GTCTGTGCCTGAATGCCCTGGGTAGCATCTACCACCAGCAGAGCTCCTTCACAAGCAGCTATGGAACGGGATACTTCATAAGAAAAATCCACATGTCCGGGAGTATCGATCAGGTTGATCTGGTATTTCCTGCCTTCATAAAGATAATCCATCTGAATAGCATGGCTCTTGATCGTGATCCCCCTTTCGCGTTCCAGATCCATATCGTCTAACACCTGCTCCTGAAAATCCCTTTCATCCAATGAACCGGTTTTTATCAGCAACTGATCGGCCAGGGTGCTCTTCCCATGATCAATATGGGCTATAATGCAAAAATTACGTATATGATCCATGCAAAATCAACTTTCAGAAATTTTTCCCAACGCAAAGATAGGACAATCCCATTTACCAGTAGTCATCATCCAGGGAAAAGAAAGGATTAGTTTCGGTTTAACTCTTGCAGGGAAACCCGCCGCGGATTTCCGGGTAGCATAAAAACACGTGAAGACAGCCTTTTCTTTTTTGCCTTCTCCACCTCCGTAATTACTTCGTAACCATACCCGAACTCCCTTATTTTTACCGGGTAACCACGTGTTTCCATATACAAATACAATGGAAATGCCTGATAATGGAAACCCTGTTCATAATATTTGGTAATCCGGTTAAAAACGGTGTAGTATTTCCTAAGCAATGGTAACGGTAGAAGTTGAAGTTTTGGGGCTATCCAGTCTTCCTCCACCGCAACATCATTTACCCACACCATAAACACCTTGGTCGAAAAACCTGCAATTTCCTTTCCCGTCCGGGTCTGTGAAATTTTCACATCCAGACGGTCATGCCGTGCCATCGCCGAATCCGGCATCTGCAACTGCCGGAGCATCCTGTTATAACTATCCAATGCCTTTTTCTTTGCCTCTTCACTGTAATCGCTTATTTTTTCCAGGAACCTGACACGAAGTAAAGCCGCCATATCCCGGTCATATTCATCTATAGTACCCTCCCAGTATTCTTTTGTTTCCGGATTATAAAACTGAATCATTCCTTTATACAAATCCATGATGGTAACCAGTCCTTCCTCGTCTAACCGGATCAAATGATCCTGTGCATATACCCTTCTTTCCTGTTTCTTCCCGGTATCTGTAAAACGCGAAACTTCCCTGATAACCCATCCGCCGAAGATGATCTGTCCTGTAAGCAGAAAACCTGCCAGAAAAAAAAGTATCTTTTTCATTGATAATATTCAGGTCATTTTGTTGTTAATAATAACGTAACGGGAAACATGATTTTCCATTTTTCTGTTCAGGTACAAATTTACTCTTTTTTCTCTGTGGATCATCATTCCTCAAACTGAAACATCATTGAAAAATAAAAGCCCTTCCTGCAAAGGGAAGGGCTTGAAAATATAATTATTAAGTATCGGGCATCAGTACATGCCACCCATGCCGCCCATACCGGGAGCTGCTGCCGGTGGAGCCGGGTTTTCTTCTTCTTTTTCGGTCACAACGCATTCGGTTGTCAGTAACATACCGGCTACGGAAGCTGCGTTCTCCAAAGCAATACGGGCTACTTTCGTCGGATCGATCACTCCGGCTTCCAGGAGGTTTTCATATTGGTCTGTCCTGGCATTATATCCGAAATCATCTTTTCCTTCTTTTACCTTGGCCACAACAATGGATCCTTCCACGCCTGCATTTTCTACGATCATCCGGATAGGTTCTTCCAGTGCTCTGCGAACGATGGCTACACCAATGTTCTGGTCTTCATTTTCACCTTTCAGTCCATCCAGCACGCCGATTGAGCGGATAAAAGCAACTCCGCCACCGGGAATAATCCCCTCTTCGATGGCAGCACGTGTAGCACTCAGGGCATCATCCACGCGATCTTTCTTTTCTTTCATCTCCACTTCAGACGCAGCCCCTACATATAACACGGCAACACCACCTGCCAGTTTGGCCAGTCTTTCCTGAAGTTTTTCCTTATCATAGTCAGAGGTGGAAGCTTCAATTTGTTTCTTGATTTGTTTCACACGGGCTTCAATCTTGGCAGGATCGCCGGCACCATTGACAATCGTCGTGTTTTCCTTGTCGATAGTCACTTTCTCGGTCTGACCCAGCATGTCTAATGTGGTATGTTCCAGTTTCAACCCTTTTTCTTCTGAAATCACGGTACCTCCCGTCAGAATAGCAATGTCTTCGAGCATTTCTTTTCTTCTGTCACCAAAGCCAGGAGCTTTCACGGCTGCCACACGCAATGATCCACGTAATTTGTTCACCACCAAGGTAGCCAGGGCTTCTCCGTCAATATCTTCGGCAATAATCAACAAAGGCCTTCCTGCCTGGGAAGTAGCTTCAAGAATTGGCAGCAGGTCTTTCATGGTAGAAATCTTCTTGTCGTGCAGCAAAATGTAAGGATTCTCCAGCACAGCTTCCATTTTCTCGGTATCCGTGATAAAATAGGGAGAAATATAACCACGGTCGAACTGCATCCCCTCCACTACATCTACGGTAGTCTCAATTCCTTTGGCTTCTTCAACGGTGATAACCCCCTCTTTTTTTACTTTTTCCATAGCTTCGGCGATCAGTTTTCCGATAGCCGGGTCGTTATTGGCAGAAATAGCTGCCACCTGTTCGATTTTTTTTGTATCATCTCCAACCGTCTGGGACATTTCTTTCAAATGTTCCACAACTTTTACTACAGCCAGTTCAATTCCCCGTTTCAGATCCATCGGATTGGCACCTGCCGTTACATTCTTTAATCCGACATCATATATCGACTGTGCCAGTATAGTGGCTGTTGTTGTTCCATCGCCGGCATTGTCAGCCGTCTTGGAAGCAACTTCTTTCACCATCTGAGCACCCATGTTTTCAAATGGATCTTCCACTTCAATCTCCTTGGCCACAGTAACTCCGTCCTTTGTTACCTGGGGAGCACCGAATTTTTTATCCAGTACAACATTACGGCCTTTGGGACCCAGTGTCACCTTTACTGAGTCAGCCAGGATATCCACACCCTTCTTAAGCAAGTTTCTTGCTTCTATGTTAAATTTGATTTCTTTTGCCATTTTTTAAAATTTTTTATGGTTAATACTTAGTTAAAAATTTATACGATTGCTAAAATATCAGACTGGCGCAGGATCAGGTAGTCTTTTCCGTTCATGGAAATTTCCGTACCTGAATATTTGCCATACAATACCGTATCTCCTTCTTTTACTTCCATTTTCTCAGATTCCGTACCACTACCCACTGCCACTACAGTCCCGCGCTGCGGTTTTTCCTGTGCCGTGTCGGGGATAATGATTCCGCTACTGGTCTTTTCTTCAGCTGGTGCCGGCAATACTACGACCCGGTCTCCCAAAGGTTTGATGTTTACTTTCTCCATATTCCTTTCTGTATTTAGTGAATGAGACATTTTTATAAACCGTCTGCTCTTTATCACATTTTATGCCAAATCCTCCCATGCCTGAAAATCCGTATAGAAAAGGACACTTTAACAGGTCTTACCACAACTCCGCAATAGAAAACTCCTCTCTGTCAGTTTCTTTTTTCTCTGATAATCAATAATTAACAAAATCATCACAAAGCAGATACCCGGAAATAAAAAAGGTGTCAGGTTTATGACAACCTGACACCTTTTAGTCCCTTAAATAGTCGATACTTAATAATTCAAAATCAGTCCATAATTTAAATTTGGAAGAATATTTTTGAAGAGCTGAAAAGTCCAAAATTTTACATCCATCGTTAACTTTTCCATCATTTTCTTAAAGTTCCAACCAGCGGCAGCTAATAATGCATTAATGTGGGGAGAACTTTCTCTATTGAAGTAGTTTTATCCCATTTTGAAGTGTTTTTTCAGATGTCCGATTACCGGTTCAATAGCTGCTCTTCGCTAGTTAACCCCCCGGTCTGAAAGAAATTTTTTACTTTATCAGCTTTAACCCTTCAAGGGCGCTGGTATCATCCGGTTTGCGGTAGAGCGCCTGGTAAAACAACACCTTTGCCTCCCGGTATTTTTTCAGTTGCAGGTTGGTCCAGGCAAACAACACCACCGAATCGTAATCAAAAGGATACAGATTCACCACTTTTTCGAGGTATGAAAAAGCCTTTTCATATTCCTTGCGGCCGTAATATATTGCCCCGAGGCGGTACAATGCAATTGAGTTATTGGGGGATATTTCCAGGATCTTTTCATACTGTGTGATGACAAAATCCCAGTTTCCCATGGCTGCCGCCGGAAGCACAACCCCCAGCCTCGCCTCCACAGACATCTGGTACAGGGCGATAGCCTTGTTGTAATAGGCCTGTGATTCCATAAACTGCCCCGCTTCATAATCGAGCCATCCCAGCCGCAGGTTGAGCGCATAGGAATCCTCCTTATACACTTTTTTCAACACTTCGGCAGCCTGATTGTAATTCCCGGCATTTTCAAGCGTATAGCTTTGTTTAAAAGCCGTTATGATCTGATCAGCAGTCTGCGAATAAGCGACTGTCATCACCGACACAACAGCAAACAGGGCTGTTACTTTCCTGGGTATTTTCAGAATTTCCATTTTAATCCTCCGTAAATATTTAAAAGTTTATATTGAATCGGTTCATTGCGGTAAAGGATCTCCTGATATTTGTAAAAATACCAGGATGTCACCGCGGACTGGTAATATCCTGCCGTGATCACCAGGTTTTTGTCAGAAATAGATATCAACACATCGCCACCGAAAGTTGAGGAAACCGGATTAAATTCGTTGTAGATATGCCATCCGTCCGGCATCAGTACATTATACCGGTCGCCGGCACTGCCGTACAATTCCAGCCATACAGGTTTTACGATCCTGACACCCATGGCTGCCGAACTGAAAAATGAATGACTGAAAGCCGGGTCGGTGTCCTGCTGCACGACATTTGTTACTGAAGCAGAAAAATAAAGGTTCCTGTTCCCGGACGGATAAAAGATCATTCCCGCATTCTGCCGGAACTGCAAATAACCATTCAGGCCCGAGACTCCAGCTCCGGCAGCCAGGGAAAGATACTCGAGATCGTGATGGAGGGACAGGTCCCCGGTAAAGTTGTGTTCGGGAAAAACCTCAATATAGGACCCACCC
>JAGGWN010000029.1 GCA_021157415.1 Bacteroidales bacterium
ATTGACGACATTGATCCCATGACCATCATGTTTTTGATCAATGCGGTCTATTTCAACGGAACCTGGAAATACCGCTTTGACAAGGAAAACACCCGTCCCATGGAGTTCTATGTTACTCCTGATAAAACCATACAGGCAGACATGATGTACCAGAAAGGGGATTTTCTTTTCACCAGCAATGAACTGTTCAGTGCTATCGAACTGCCATACGGCCGGGGGAATTTCAGTATGATCTTCCTCCTACCCAAAACGGACAAAAGCCTGGAGGACCTCGCAGAAAATCTGACCCCGGAAAACTGGCAGACCTGGACGGAATCATTCACCCAAAGAAACGATTTCGAGATTTATGTACCCAAATTTACGTTTGATTATAAAAAGAAACTGAATGATGCTCTTCAGGTGCTGGGATTGGGCGTCGCTTTTTCCGGCCATGCAGATTTCACAGGCATCAATCCGGATGAAGATCTGTATATTTCCGATGTAAGACACAAAACATTCATCAAGGTAGATGAAGAGGGTACGGAAGCAGCTGCCGTCACGTCGGTGGAGATCCGTTTCACCTCAGCCGGCCCCGATGCCGCCTTCATATTGGACCGACCTTTTTTCTTTGTGATAAAAGAAAAATACACCCATGCCATTTTGTTCATCGGCAGGGTATCTGAACCAAAGCAAACATCCTGATCCAACCAACCCAAGATCCAGACAATAAGAACTCCTTATACTCTTTATACTCTACTCCGATCCTACACCCCTGCGATCACAGAGATACCATCAGGCAACCTTTTACCTTACCTTACTTGCAACAAAAATCAAGTTTTAAGAAGAAGATCGTATATAACTGTCAGATACGGGTTTCAGGCTTTTCAGATTCCCTGATTATTTTTTTCTGCGTATTTCCGCACGATCTGCGAAAGATTCTCACAATCCTTAAAATATAAATATTTAAATATTTATTTAATTATTTATTTAAATACATATATATTAATCGCAATCCGGCTCAGGCAGTTGTCAGAAGCGGCTAAAGAATTCGCGTAGTTTTTCATGTGGTACCGACACACAGATACGGGCATAATTTTTTGCCTTTTCCTTTTCGTCGCGTGTAAAGAAATCCAGGGGTACGCTGCCTATTTTTTTCTCCATCAGTTCATCGTATGACTTATTGGCGATGGCAAAGATTCCCCATGGCTCCGAATTTTGATAAAATTCCTCTGCAAGAATCCCTTTTTCACGAAGATATTCGATATTTTTCCGGATGTCCTGTCGGGTTTTTTCCTTAAATTCCCTGACAGCTTTCTTTCCTTCGGGAGAAGTCAGAAGCTGATAGACCAGTTGCTGGGCAAAGCCGTTTACGCCATTGTGCACATACAGTATCCTCAGGTTGAACTCCTGAATAAATTCCGGGTCGTTGGACCAGACAAATCCCACACGCTGTCCGCTCAGTCCGACACATTTGCTAAAACTTTCCACAATCAGCACATCCTTCAGGTTCATCAGCCGGATATACATCTCATCATCCCCGTCATAAAAGACCCGGCGGTAAGGGCTGTCATAGATCACGGTTATTCCATGCTCACTCAGGGTACGGATCACATCCAGCACCTCTCCGTCAGAGAGCTTGTTTCCAACCGGATTGTTGGGATCACAAATCACTACCGCCGTATTTTTCAATTCGGACAGGCGCTCTTCCAGCTCTTCCAGGGTGTAGTAAACATCAAATTCCTTATTCCGGATCCTGCACACATTGGCATAGGCCCCCCAGTAAAAGGAAGGAAGCATAATCTTATCCACATCCAACATGGTAAAGATCTGATCGAGAGCACTCATAGACCCGCCGGAGACAGTAATGAGGTCTGTATCGGCTTTTCCGTGAAAATACTCCTCACTAATGGCATTCTTCAGGTTAAGCGCTCCTGAGTTGGGCGGATATACCTGTATGGCCGAAGAGTTGAAGTCTATGTTCTTAACTACCTCCGTAAGGTTAACAGGGACGACCGAATTCACCCCGCGGTTCAGAAACAGATATTCTTCACCTGTTTCCTGCATCAATTTTTTCAGATTCTCTCCTATTCCTACAATGGCAGAATATTTTGCGCCGCTCTTGTGTATTTTCATGGTAAGATGTATTAGTTCTGGGTTCTGGGTTCTGGGTTCTGGGTTCTGGGTTCTGGGTTCTGGGTTCTGGGTTCCGGGTTCCGGGTTCTGGGTTCTGGGTTCTGGGTTCTGGGTTCTGGGTTCTGGGTTCCGGGTTTCCTTTACAAATGGATCACTTCTCCGTAGGCTGCTGCAGCCGCTTCCATAACGGCTTCCGACATAGTGGGATGCGGGTGGATGGATTTGATGATCTCATGGCCGGTGGTTTCCAGTTTACGGGCCACTACGATCTCTGCGATCATCTCCGTCACATGCTCCCCTACCATATGGGCTCCGAGTAATTCTCCGTATTTGGCATCAAAGACCAGTTTTACAAAACCGTCCTTATTTCCGGCAGCGCTGGCTTTTCCGGAAGCGGTGAAAGGGAATTTTCCCACCCTGATCTCATAACCGGCTTCTGCGGCTGCTTTTTCTGTATAACCCACCGAGGCGATCTCAGGGGCTGTGTAGGTGCAAGCCGGAATATTATTATAATCTACCGGTTGCGGGTTTTTTCCGGCTATCTTCTCCACGCAGGTAATCCCTTCGGCCGACGCTACATGGGCCAGTGCCGGTCCCGGAACGATATCCCCAATGGCATATACACCGGGGATATTGGTTTGATACCAGGGATCTACTTTTATCTTTCCGTTCTCAACCTGTACGCCCAGTTCTTCCAGACCCAGGTTTTCCAGATTGGGAGTAATACCCACCGCCGATACAACGATATCCCCTTCTTCTTCCGTCATTCCTTTTTTTGTCTTGATGCGTACTTTGCATTTGTCGCCGGAAGTATCCACCGACTCTACCGAAGAAGATACCATCACTTTTATACCTGCTTTTTTAAAAGAACGTTCGAGTTGTTTGGACACTTCTTCATCTTCCAGCGGCACCAGATGGGGAAGGAACTCCACGAGAGTCACGCGTGTTCCGAGAGAGTTATAAAAGCTGGCGAACTCGCTGCCGATAGCCCCGGAACCGACCACAACCATGGATTCGGGTAGTTTTTCCAGGGTCATGGCTTTCCGGTATCCAACGATCTTTTTCCCATCCTGTTTCAGGTTGGACAATTCCCTGGAACGTGATCCGGTGGCCAGAATGATATGGTCAGCCATATATTTCTCTGTTTTTCCATCATTCATGACTTCCACGGTCTTCTGATCGAGTAATTTTCCGGTACCCACGATGGTGTCAATCCTGTTTTTTCGGAACAGGAACTGTATGCCCCTGCTCATGCCGTCAGCCACTGTCCGGCTGCGTTCAATGATCTTCGGGAAATCAGGTACCACTTTTCCGTCGATTTTTATTCCATATGTTTCGGCATGTTTGATAGAATCAAATACCTGTGCACTTTTCAGCAAGGCCTTGGCAGGGATGCATCCCCAGTTCAGACAAACCCCACCCAGCTCCGCTTTTTCTACCACACCTACCTTCATTCCCAGTTGGGAAGCCCGGATGGCAGCAACATACCCTCCGGGACCGCTGCCGATGATCAACATATCATAATTGTTCATAGTCATATTTTTACATGTGATTGCGCTCAAAAATAACTCAAGAAAAGGGAAAGACCTAAAACAAATGGAAAAAAATGAAGATTCTCATTTAAAAGCAAGAAGAATAAACAAGGTTATCCTTATATTTACATTTGCAAGAGAGAAAACTTTTCCGGTTTATTGATAAGAATACAAGTTTGTATCAATATGAAAAACAAACCGTCCCGTTTTTCTGAAGACATTCAATTTCTGTACGACTTTATTAACATGAATGCCGGAGAGGATTTAAGCACCTTTATTCACTGTACGCCCTCTGAAAAGTCGGCAAAGCTGATCATGGAAGAAGGGCTTATTTTTGAAAATTATCTTACACATACGAGTGATTATGTTTCGGGAACAGATCTGGTTGAGCTGAATTATTGCCGGCTTATCCGCAGATCCTATGGCGACTATACCATTGTAATACAGATAGATGACAAATTGATACAAGATATTAACCGGAAGATCCGAAACACTCCTTTTCACTTCTCGGAAGTATTGTCCAAACGTTTGCCCGACAATCTGAATAAGGAAAGTATCCCCTATCTGTTGCCTGAACAGTTCATCCTTGGATACGTCGATCATATACATAACCGGGGAAGAAATAATCCCCGGTTTGATCCATATTACCATCCTTCTTTTTTTGAGAAGAACCTGCAAATATTATTGAAATATCACACCAACCAACACCCCGATGAATAATGTTTTGCCGGTCGTCGTCGTAAAGTCTTAGTCCGTAATTTGAACTGGCAAAAAACCCTAGACAAAGTTTCGAAACGGTTGAAAGAAGGCGGCAAAACAACTGTGCTTGTATTGTTTCCGGAGTTTTTTTTCTCCGCTTATTCCTAACATGTTATCCTGAGAGAAGGTCTGTCTCCGTAAACTAAACGCCAGGCCCCGGAATAAACTCAAGAAATAAACCTCTTTTTTTTTGTTTTCCGGAACATTTTACTGAATTTATGTTATTTTTGTCATGATAAAAATATCTGAGAAATGTTTCTGAAACTTATTCTTCTGTCCGTCTTTCTTATCTCCATATCCTTTGTGATTATGGGGATCAGAGTTCTGTTTTCCAAAACCCGTAAATTTCCTGTTACGGAAATTGCGAAAAACCCGGATATGCGGAAACTTGGCATTAGCTGCCCACGTACATTGGATGCTTTGAGCAGAAAAGGAAAAACCGACTTTTCGGGGTGTGTAAACTGTACACTGTACAATGCGGGGACATAGTGCCGGGTCACTTGTTACCGGATCATGAATATTTTCAGAGTATTCATTAGGTCCAAGGCAGAAATTATTTTTTTTCTATCAGTTTTTTAAACCCTTTCGAAGACCAGGTTTTGAAACTTCCTTCGTTATCTGAAAATATCAAATAGGCCTCCAGGTCTTTCCGTGACTCCACAAACTTTTTACTTTTCTTCATCCCCATCACCATGAAGGCGGTAGCATACCCATCCGCCATCATGCATTTGTCGGCAAGCACCGTAACGCTTAGTAATCTGTTCCGGGCGGGATATCCGGTATGGGGGTCAATCTCGTGGCCGTATTTCACGCCGTTTTTAATAAAAAACTTTCTGTAATTCCCGGACGTTGCCAGGGCATGGTTGGTCAGTTTCAGTTTGATCTGCAAATTCCTGCCCGGAAGGTTGTTATCATCTACCGGTTTATCAATGCCGATCTTCCAGGGCTTTCCCCACCACTTGTGCCCGTGTGCCTTCAGTTCTCCGCCAATTTCCACCAGATAATTCCGGAATCCTTTTTTTTCAATAAAATCAGACATTACATCCACGGAAAGCCCCTGGGCAATGGCATTCACATCCAACAGAATGTGCAGGTCTTTTTTTATTACACGATTGCCTTTCAGCGCCACCTTGCCCATACCGACATATTGCAATAAGCTGTCAATGACGGTGCTGTCTACCGGGACAGGACCTTCAGGACCAAAGCCCCATGCATCCACCAACGGACCGACCGTAATATCGAATGCTCCGTCGGTTTCCTCATAGATTCTGCGGGAAGCTTCAAAACAGGTATTGAAAAGTTTATCCGTACGAACGGAAGGATCATTCCTGTTGATCCTTGAAATGACGGATTCAGGGACATAGGTGGACAAAGAAAGATCGAATTGATGCAACAGGGAATCGACCTCTTCTTGCCGTATAGCAGAAGCCCCCGACAGTATCATCCTTAAAGGCTGCTTAACGATAATATGATAGGTGGTGCCCTGTGTAAAGCCTTCGATCATAAGCAAGGCTGCCTGACGGTATTTGAAATGCAAAAAAGCTGCCGAGAATAACAGGGCGAGAATACTCAGAAAGAATAAAGTGCGTTTCATTATCCTCCGAAATCATCATAAGCAATCATCTCATCCGGGACACCCAGATCGTATAACATCTTCAGTACGGCATCAATCATCATAGGAGGACCGCAGAGGTAGTATTCAATTTCTTCGGGTTCTTCATGTTTGCTCAGATAATTATCATAGACTACCTGGTGAATAAAACCCACATCACCGGTCCAGTTATCCTCGGGCAACGGTTCTGACAATGCGATGGTAAACTTAAAGTTCGGGAACTTTTTTTCAATGTCGCGGAAATCTTGTTCATAGAATATCTCCCGTTTGGAACGGGCTCCATACCAGAAAGTTACGTTGCGTTTGGTTTTCCCGGTATGGAACAGATGGAAGATATGCGAACGCATAGGGGCCATTCCAGCCCCGCCGCCGATATACATCATTTCCCGGTCGGTATCTTTGATAAAAAACTCTCCGTATGGACCGGAAACCATCACTTTATCTCCCGGTTTTCTGGAGAAAATATAAGAAGAGCACACCCCCGGGTTGACTTTCATAAAAGCGCCTCTGGCTCTGTCCCAGGGAGGGGTGGCAATCCTGACATTCAGCATAATCATATCTCCTTCGGCCGGGTGGTTGGCCATGGAATAGGCACGAAATGTTTCATCCTGATTCACCATTTTCAGATCCCACATATGGTATTTGTCCCAGTCGCTCCTGTATTCTTCTTCAACATCAATATCTTTAAAATCAACGGTTATTTTAGGAACATCGATTTGCACATAACCTCCGGCCCTGAAGTTCAGATGTTCTCCTTCGGGCAGCTTTAGTTTAAATTCCTTGATAAATGTGGCTACATTCCGATTGGAAATGACCTCACATTCCATTTTCTTCACCCCCAGCACTGCTTCCGGTACATGGATCCTTAGATCCTCTTTTACCTTCACCTGGCAGGCCAGGCGCCATTTTTCCTTTTGTTGTTTTCGGGTGAAGAAGCCTGTTTCCGTCGGCAGGATAGAACCGCCTCCTTCCAGTATCTGAACTCTGCACATACCACATGTTCCCTGCCCTCCACAGGCAGAAGGAAGAAAAATATTATTGTTTGAGAGCGTTGTAAGCAAGCTTGATCCCGGTTGAACGACCAGTTCCTTTTCGTCATTGATGGTGATCTTCACTTCCCCCTGAGGGGTGAGTTTTTCCCTGGCATACAACAAGACAATCACCAACAGAAGGATGATCAACAAAAAAACAACAACGGATGTCAGGACAACCAGAACGGTATTTGATAAGAGGATCATTTCCAAGAAGATTTAATTTATAGTTTGATACCCATAAAACTCATAAAAGCAATGCCCATCAGGCCGGTAACAATGAAAGTGATACCAAGTCCTTTCAGGGGTTTAGGAACATTGGAATACCGGATCTTTTCCCGTATGGCAGCCATTCCCACAATAGCAAGGAACCATCCGATGCCGGAACCCAACCCAAAAGAGGTTGCTTCCCAAACGGTTTGATAATCCCTTTCCTGCATAAACAGAGATCCCCCGAGGATGGCACAATTTACGGCAATCAAAGGCAGGAAAATCCCGAGAGAGGTATATAGTGTCGGGGAATATTTTTCGATGATCATCTCTACCAACTGTACCATGGAAGCAATGACGGCAATAAAGATAATAAAGGAAAGGAAATCGAGGTTCAGATCAGCAAACTGCGGACCCAGCCAGGAAAGGGCGCCGGCTTTGAGCAGGTAGTTCTCCAGCAGATAGTCCACAGGCACTGTGATCGTCATGACAAAAATGACAGCCACTCCCAATCCGACAGAGGTCTTTACGGTTTTTGATACGGCCAGAAAAGAGCACATGCCCAGAAAATAGGCAAAGACCATATTGTCTATAAAGATAGACTTAATGAAAATATCAAAAAGATGCGCCATAGTGTTACTCTTTATTATTCTTCAATCAATGAACGGTTTTTAGCCCGCTGGATCCAGATAATGATCCCGATGGTGATCAGTGCCATAGGAGGGAGAATCATCAACCCGTTATTTTCGTAACCTATATTATACAGACCGGTCTTCTCCAGTACCGGATAACCGAGGAGCGTTCCCGATCCAAGCAATTCTCTGAAAAAGGCTACAATGATCAGGATGATCCCGTAGCCGGAAGCATTCCCGATGCCATCCAGAAAAGCAGGCCAGGGTTTGTTGGCCATAGCAAACGCTTCCAGTCGTCCCATGATAATACAGTTGGTAATGATCAGCCCCACAAAAACCGACAACTGTTTACTCACATCATAGGCAAATGCTTTAAGAAACTGATCCACGAGAATCACCATCGTGGCGATAACCACCAGTTGAACGATGATCCTTATCCTGGGGGGAATACTTTTCCGCAGTGCCGAAATGACCACATTGGAAACAGCCAGCACGACCATCACGGAGAGGGTCATGACAATGGCCGGTTTCAGTTTCACCGTGATGGCAAGCGCTGAACAGATACCCAGCACCTGTACGGTAATGGGGTTTTTATTATTCAGCGGATCGGTAAGTAGTTTCAGGTTTTTACTAGAAAACAACGGTTCACTGTCTTTAGCCATGATACTATCCGTTTATGTTATTTTTTCATTTGTTTATTAAACCAGGGCACATAATCACTCAGACAATCCTGCAGCATAACCTGTAAGCCTTTGCTTGTGAGTGTTCCCCCCGATATAGCGTCCACTTCGTTCGGGCTGCCGGGGATAGCTCCTCCTTTTTTCACAAGAATGGAAATGAATTTTCCGTTTTTGTCAAAGATGGTTTTTCCCTGGAACTGTTTCTGAAAGTCACGGGTGGCAATCTCCGCTCCCAGTCCCGGAGTTTCCTTGTCATGATTGAAAGTAGCTCCGTAAACGGTTTTATAATCTTCATTGAAAGAGATATATCCGTAAATAGGGCCCCACAGGCCTTTTCCCTGCAACGGTACAATGACCTTTTGCCCGCCATTGTCGAGCACCCCGAAATAAACCGGCAGTTTTCTTTCATTTACCGGTTTGCTCATTTCTTCCTTCATATCTATTTTGAAAGCATTCTCGCCTTGTATCTCGTTCCCCTGTGCATCTATTATCAATGTTTTTTTAATGTATTTATCATACAAAGTTTCCGCATTTTTGCGCGTACTCTCAATATTAATAGAGGCAAGGATACTTTTTTTCTTTTCTATTTCCACGTTTTTCTGTTGCAGGGGTTGCAGAAGCATGGCTGCACCGGACAACAAAACGGCCACGATGATGATCATGATCGCAGAAAACCTGAAGATATATGCATTACTAAAGTCTCTCATAACTATTATTTATTGTACACTTACCTTAGCTCTTTTTAACCTGCGTTTGATATTGGCTTCCACCACATAATGGTCTATCAGGGGGGCAAAGACATTCATCAGCAAAATAGCCAGCATAACGCCTTCGGGGTAGGCAGGATTCAGTACCCGGATCAAAATGGCCATGATCCCGACCAGAAAGCCATAGATCCATTTTCCTGTTTCCGTTTGCGAAGAGGTAACCGGGTCGGTAGCCATAAACACCATACCAAAGGCAAAACCACCCATAAACAGTTGTTCCCATGCAGGTATTTCCATGTAAGGGTTGGCGGCAAAGAGATTCAGAATCAGTCCCATGACCAGTCCTCCCGTAAAAGCCGACAACATGATTTTCCAGCTACCAATGCCTGTATAGATAAGGATAAAAGCCCCAATTAAAATAGCCAGCACAGAGGTTTCGCCTATTGATCCCGGGATGGTTCCCAAAAACATATGCCATACCGAAGGAAGCTGGTCGATTTTTCCGGCGGCAGCTTCAGCCAGAGGGGTAGCACCCGAGAAGCCGTCAACGGCCTGCAAACCATGTTTCAGTCCGGCTACCCATACCTGGTCACCCGACATCCAGGCAGGATAAGCAAAGAAGAGAAATGCACGGGCTGTCAAAGCCGGATTGAAAATATTCATACCCGTACCTCCAAATACTTCTTTTCCGATAATCACGGCAAAAGCCACAGCAAGAGCCAGCATCCACAATGGGATATCCACCGGGACGATCAGGGGGATCAGGAAACCGGTCACCAGAAAGCCTTCGTTCACCTCATGGCCCCGTAACTGAGCAAATAAAAATTCCAGTCCCAGGCCAACCCCATAAGAAACCACAATGATGGGCAGCATTTTCAAAAAGCCAAACCAGAAAGCCTGGCCCAGAGAAACCTGTTCGCCCAGCGCCAGAAAATGCTGGTATCCGATGTTCCACATTCCGAAAAGCATGGCCGGCACAAGGGCAACAACCACTACGATCATGGTTCTCTTCATATCCAGCGGGTCGCGGATATGTGATCCGGAGGTGGTTACTTTGTCCGGGACAAACAAAAAGGTCTCAAAAGCCTCAAAGGTAGAATGGAAAGCTTCAAACTTCCCTCCTTTCTCAAAATGAGGCTTGATCTTGTCGACATATTTTCTTAACGCTTTCATGAAAAGATTTATTCTTTTTCCCGTTTAAGTATGATTAGCCAAGTTCTTTGACCAAAGTATTGATCCCGTCACGCAGGATCCGTTGCATCTCGGTCTTTGACGGATCGATAAATTCGCACAAAGCAATATCTTCTTCCACCACCTCATACAAACCCAGATTTTCCATCATGTCAATATCATCGGTCAGTATTGCTTTAAACAGTTGCATTACCAGAATGTCCATGGGCATCACTTTTTCATATTCACCGGTCAGGACAAAAGGCCTGTGACCGCCATGGAGGTTTGTATCCAGCCGGTAGGTTTTCCCAGGTCTCAGCCAGGAGAAGAACGTCCTGGAGAAACTGAATTTGTCAAAGCCGGGCAATGCCCAACCCAAGAGTTCGAAATAATTTCCTTCCGGAATTACGGAAATCAATGAATCATAAAATCCAATGTAACCGGAAGGGCCCATTTTTTTCCCGGTCAAAACATTTCCGCTGATATAACGTAAAGCACCTTCTTTCACATTATCCTTAACCATGGGTTCAACAGAAGCACCCATCATGGTCTCGAAGTAACCGGTTTTTTTCACTTCGCTCCCGGCCAGGACCACGACTCTCCGTGCATCAAATCTCCCTTCCTCAAATAAACGTCCTATGATAAGGACATCCTGGGGGTTAACCACCCAAACCAGTTCTCCCTTGTTGAGCGGATCAATATAGTGAATATGGACCCCGACATTCCCAGCCGGATGGGGTCCGCTAAAAGGGTGTATTTCAGTATTTATCAAGGCATTCACAAAATTCCGGTCAGACTTTTCAGGATGGACGCCCAGGTGAACTTTTCCGTCGGTTAGTTGTTTCAGCACATTGATCCCTGTCTGGAAAGTCTTTTCTTTCCCTTGCAATATAACGCTGTAATCAGGAGCAAGGGGAGACGTGTCAAACAAGGAGATAAAAACCGCCTTCGGAGTATCTGCAGGGTTGGCAACAAAATCAAAAGGACGCTGCCGTATAAAAGGCCACACCCCGCTTTTCAAAAGAGTTTCCACGATCTCCGCTCTCTTCATCTGCAGAGGATCCCCTTTCCTGTATTCCAGGAAGTTCTGTTTTCCGTCCACTTCGACAACCACTTCCAGGATTTTCCTGCGCTCCCCTCTTAAAACAGCTTTTACCCGGCCACTTACCGGAGAAGTAAAAAGGATATCCGGACGATATTTATCAAAAAACAAGGGAGAGCCCGCTTGTACCATATCATCCGGCCGGACCATTAGTTTTGGTGTTAATCCATGAAAGTCAATAGGTTTTAAGGCATATGTTTCAGAAGGAGGCGCTGATACCGGATTTTTCTCAGCAACACCTTGTATCCTGATATCCAGTCCCTTTCTAAGTTTTATCACCCTGTTCATAGAGGTGTTTTTTATGTTATTTTAGAAACAAAAATAATTTATTTTCTCTTTACTCAAATCTTTTCACCCCTTTTATTTATTTTATTATGTTTATTAACATATATTGATATTACTATATGAGTTGATACAAAAATCCTCTTTTAACAAAATGGTCTTCGGACAAAATAATGATCCACTGCAACAGTTACTTAAATAATATTACTTACTTTCGCTATATGAAAACAGGGAAAATCTTCGTTACCATCCTCCTGATTCTCCTTCCGGGATTTATTCAGGCAAAACCGTACCTTGAACAAAAAATTCTTAATGACCGGATTTTTTCGGAGAGCATTAAAACCATAGAACTTTATCAAAAGGGCTGGCGCATGTCTTATCCCTATCTTCGCCTGGAAAGTAACAACACCCTATGCCTGGATTTTGATGATCTTAGTGAGGAAACCAATACCTATTATTATACGTTCATTCACTGTGACGCCCACTGGAAACCTTCAGATATTTCAGAAACAGATTATCTGGAAGGATATACCGAAAATGAGATTACCGATTACAAAAACTCGGTTAACACCACCGTTCCCTATACGCATTATCATGTGTCCTTTCCCAACGAAAATGTGCGTTTTACCCTGACAGGGAATTATGTAATACTGGTTTACAAAGAAATGGACCGGGAAAAGCCTGTTTTAACCGCCCGTTTCATGGTTTACACCACCGGAGTGGACATAGACGGAAAGGTAATTCCCCCGGCAGGACCTGACCGTACCAAAGACCAGGAACTGCTTTTATCCGTGGATTACAGCAATTATCCCGTACAATCCCCCCGCGATGAACTATATGTTGTAGTGAGACAAAACGGTCGTTGGGACAATGCTCTGTTTGGCATACGACCCTCCCGGGCAGAAAACAGGAAACTGATATATGACCATGTCTCCGGTCTTGTTTTTCACGGAGAGAATGAATTCCGGAATTTCGACATAAAAAGCATCAGGTATCAAAGTCAGCATATTGATAAGATAGAATACATTGCTCCTTATTATAACATACGCCTCAAACCGGATGCGATGCGATCGATGGAGCCTTATTTTTCGGACAAAGATCTGAACGGAAAATTCTATATAAAGAATTCACTGGGAACTGACCCGGATACCGATGCAGACTATCTCAATGTGTATTTTTCATTGCCATCCAATTTCCCGTTTGACGAAGAGGTATATATTACCGGTGCCCTTACCGGCTGGAGTTACACAAAAAGCAGCCGGTTGACTTACCATCTGGATACCCACAGGTATGTAGGCACCCTGTTACTGAAACAGGGTTATTACAACTATGCCTATGCCGTCAAATCTCCCGGTCAGGACCGCGGAGATCTGACCCGCATTGAAGGCTCCCATTTTGAAACGGAGAACGACTACACGATCCTGGTATATCACCGTTCATCTTTCGAAAGGTATGACCAGCTGGTGGGTGTAAAAATCATCAACAACGGAACGGACAGGTAAGAAAGTTGATGCCTGAAGCGCAAAAGATGAAACACCGGAAAAACGCACTCATATTTCGAGTGTACCCGGAATGTGATCATCCACACTTCCCCCGGAATCTATTTCTATCGTACCATTCGTTACAGTTCGAATTTAATACCCTGGGCCAAAGGCAGCTCTGTTCCGAAATTGATGGTATTGGTCTGGCGTCTCATATAAGCTTTCCAAGCATCGGAGCCGGATTCCCTTCCTCCGCCGGTATCTTTTTCACCGCCGAAGGCTCCTCCTATTTCAGCTCCCGAAGTACCTATATTTACATTTGCAATACCACAGTCCGAACCTCTTGCCGACAAGAACTCTTCGGCTTCCCTCAGGTTCAGGGTAAAGACAGCGGATGACAAGCCCTGGGGAACATCATTATGCAGGGTTATTGCCTCATCGAATGTTTTATACCTGATCAGATACAGGATCGGTGCAAAAGTTTCTTCCTGAACGATTTTATAGTGATTTTCCACCTCCGCCAAGGCAGGCGTCACATACAAACCGGAAGGATACTGTTTTCCTTTCAGTACTTCTCCCCCGAATATCACCTTACCCCCCTCTTCTTTTACCTGTTCCACAGCGTTGGAATAAAGGTCTATGGCAAAGCGATCGATCAGCGGACCTACCAGGGTCTTTTCATCCAGCGGGTTTCCTATTTTATGAATAACCTGTTCATAGGCATTGAGCAGTCTCTTTTTCACATCATCATACACGTCTTCGTGGATGATCAGACGGCGGGTCGTAGTACAGCGTTGTCCGGCAGTGCCCACAGCCCCAAAAACGATAGCGGGGATAGCCAGGTCAATATCTGCATGTTTGGAGACGATAATGGCATTGTTCCCGCCCAGTTCGGCGATCACGCGTCCCAATCTTTTGGCAACCCTTTCGCTCACATGTTTACCCACGGCTGTCGATCCGGTAACGGAAATCAGAGGAACCCGTTTGTCGGCCAGAAAGTTATCACCCATCACGGACGACCGGGCAATCACCAGGTTAAAGACCCCTTCGGGCACATTGTTTTTCTTCAAAACGGAAGCAATAATATTTTGAGTAGCGATCGCTGTCAGAGGTGTTTTTGAACTGGGTTTCCACACCACTACATCACCGGCTACGGCAGCAATCATCGCATTCCAGGCCCAGACGGCAACGGGAAAATTAAAGGATGTGATAAGACCAACGATTCCCAAGGGATGATACTGATCATACATTCTATGTTTAGGTCTTTCCGACTGCATGGTAAATCCGTATAGCTGGCGGGACTGCCCCACGGCAAAATCGCAGATATCTATCATTTCC
>JAGGWN010000054.1 GCA_021157415.1 Bacteroidales bacterium
AAAAAAGCATGTTCGTTTCATCTTTTTTGGCTTTTCACCAAAACAATGAATTCCCAAGTCGGTATCGCTTTCGCGTAGTTTCAGCGGAATAAAGGATTTATCCGGTACGGCGGGCGGTCTGTGCACAATAAAAGATTTTTTCGATATCTCTGTTGCGCAAACCGGGTTTATTTCCCGTATCAATGCAAGCTTTTGAATATCTGCAGGTTTCCGTTATTTACCGAAACGATAATATATTCATCTCCGGCAATTTGAACAGAACATATTTTTCGGGCATCTCCATTTATTTTCAGTCCGCTTTCCACAGGCCGCAGCATGCTGAACCGATGATTCCCTTTTCCGGGCATCACCCAGCCAAAAGAAGCATCATAGCGACCCAGGGAAGGCCTGGCCGTATAATCGTTTCCTGCCAGAACCATATCTATCGTCCCATTATGATCCATATCTTCAGCCAGGATATCACGCACTGGCGAAAACTGTGCAAAAACAGGAAGTTTCCGAATGTTGAAATGTGCCTGGCCGTCATTCAGGAAGAGACAACTCTCGAACAACACGGCTTTTTTTACCATGGCATGATTTACGGCATCCTCTCCAAAAATATCCCGAACCGTTTTGCCGCCAAAATCCGAATATTTCGGAAATCTCTCTTTCAGGCCGTTAATCTGGCGCTCCAACTCATCCAGGGAAGCCACGGGATAGCTAACCCCGTCCTGAAAGGAACAAATCACCTGGTCGAGAGAACCATTATTGTCAAAATCCTGCAGATACATTTCAACAGGCTCTTTTACCGAAGCCTTTAAAACAGAATTCAATCCCAGATTTCCGGCAATCAGGTCCGTATCTCCGTCCCGGTCCACATCACATGCTACAATTGTATTCCACCATCCGGATGTTTCTCTCATACCTGCAAGATTTGTAACATCGGTAAACATTTCGTCATCATTTCTAAAGATACATATCTTCATCCACTCACCCACCAAGACCAGATCGGGATCGCCATCCCCGTCATAATCGGTCCAGACAGCATCGGTAACCATACCCGGTCTGTCCAGGTCATTCAGATATACTTGCGTAACATCTTCAAAATCTCCCATCCCATTGTTTCTAAGTAAAAAGCTTTTTGGAGGAATGCCATAAGCTCCAGGGACAGACCTGGCCCCTACAAAAAGATCCATATCTCCATCCTTGTCAAAATCACAGGGTCGCACACAAGAACCGTTTTCAGCCATAAAAGGAATCGACCCCGGTTTGCATAACTGAAAATCTCCTTTTCCGTCATTGATCAGCAGCCTGTCGGCAATCATGGGGTTTCCGGCAGGATATTCATTGCCACCCCGCACGACATACAAATCGGGATCCCCGTCCCCGTCGGCATCGAAAAAAGCAGCATCCGTATCCTCCGTTATACGGTCTTTCAGAAAAACGGGTTCATCCGCCTTGGTAAAAGAGCCTTCCCGGTTCTGAAGGAAGATTACGGCAGCCTGTCCGGCAGCACCCCCGATAAAAACATCTTCGAGCCCATCCCCGTTTACATCAGCCATTGCCAGCGGCGGACCTTCGGCGGAAAGACTGTGGGGAATCAGTTGTTCACGACTGAAGTCGGTATAAGCATCTTCCCGGTGATGAAATACAAGTCCGGGAATATGTACGGGTGAGAACCATTTCTTTGCACTATTCTCATTATGTTTTGCTTGCAAAACAATGCTTGTCGGGATTGTTTTTTTTACGGTAATAATCTGGTCTGACTTTACATCCCGCAATACCTGCACCGATCTGTCCGGCCAGCGAAATACCACCGAATCGACTTTTGTTACCGTATCAAGCCCAAAATGGATTATTTCGGTAGTGGAGGACATAAATCCCCGTGTAGGAAAATTTTCACTTACCTGTTTCGTACCTTTATTATATAAGGTAATTCTTGTTCCAAGCCCGTACCTGTTGAACCGGTCTCCTAACAACCGGAAAGAAAGGAAATGACGATTCAACAAGGCTTCGCTATTGTTTTTAAAAACAAAAGCATCATCATTAATATTGTTTACAACAAGATCCTGATCCCCGTCATTATCCAGGTCGGCATAAGTGGCCCCGTTTGAAAACGATCTTATCCGGAAGCCCCAATCTGTTGCTTTATTGGTAAATGTCAGGTCGGCATTATTTTTAAAAATATAATTTATATTCGGATAGAGTGGCATTTTTTCATACAGGACCTTATCAGGGATGTTGCGGTTGTCCCTGGCAGGATCATATCTGTTTCCTCCTGTCAGGAATTTAATATAATCCAGATCATTGGCACGTCTGTATATCCCGTTCGTAATAAAAATATCCTTGTACCCGTCATTATTCACATCACACACCAAAGGAGACCAGCTCCAATCCGTAGAATAGATCCCTGCCAGCCTGCCAATCTCACTGAACATCCCCCCACCCAGATTCAGTTGTAGTGTATTTCTGACAAATTGAAAGGCATATCCGTATTTCAATTTAAGCTGAAATAATTCATAATCATCCTCCCCTCCCGATTGTTTACGGATCTTTTCCTCATCCGGCAACATGTCCAGGACAACAATATCCATCAGGCCGTCATTGTTAATGTCTCCCACATCATTCCCCATCGAAGAACGGCTGGTATGTTCTATAAAATCCCTGAGCTTTTCAGAGAAAGTCCCGTTCCCATTGTTAATATACAGGTAATCGTTTTCATGAAAATCATTAGAGATATAAATATCGGGTAAACCGTCATTATTCAGATCACTGATATTTACGCCGAGACCGTAGCCGATCTGGCTGCTATAGATTCCTGCCTGCATCGTCACATCCTGAAAATGTAATTTCCCCTCCGAAAGATCATTTCTGTAAAGCCGGTCTCCGGCCCTGAAATCTTTTTCATGCCTGAGTTCCACTCCTCCATAGCTTCGTGAAGTATGGACAGAATGGTTTAACAAATACATATCCAGATCGCCGTCGAGATCATAATCAAAAAAGGCAGCTTGCGTCGAGAAACCCTGAAAATCGAGTCCCCAGGAGGCCGCTTCTTCTTTAAAAGTCAGATTGCCCTGATTAATAAAAAGTTGATTTTTCCCTTTGAGTCCTTTATAGTCTCCGACATGACAGACATAAATATCCAGACGTCCGTCACCGTTGACATCGGCCATGGTTACGCCGGTGGTCCAGTCACCGGCCCCTCCTGCGCCGGCAGTTTTGGTAATGTCCTCAAACCGGAAGTTTCCCCGGTTCAGATATAACTTATTCGACCGCTGATTGGCAACAAAATACAGATCGGTCAGTCCGTCATTATTGATGTCTCCTGCAGCCACCCCGGCTCCGTTATTAAAATACAGATATTCAATAATATTGAATTTTTCAGTTTCTTTCAGATGATTGACAAAATCAATCTTTGTCCGGGATGCGGGCAATAAGGTAAACAGAGTCTTTTTATTCTCTGTTTTGCGGTTACAGGAAATCAGTATCATCAAACAAAGGAAAAAGAAACCTGTTTTTTTCATCTCGTATCCTGAGGATAAACTACTTTTTTTTCAATATTTTAAATACCTGGACGGGATTGTTACTGCGGGCGACAAGCAAGAGCGTTCCGTTCTCTGTCCTTATCGGCGTCAGGCTGCGTATTTCCCCGTCGAGCAGCAACCCGGATTTACGTACGGGTATAATCCGGAAGTTGCCCCGTCCGTCCCCCAACAGGCAGTTTCCGTAACTTGCATCATACCGCCCTACCTCGGGTTTGACATTGTACAGGTTGCCTCCCAGCAAAATATCGGGATGTCCGTCTCCATTCACATCCTCCACAGTGGCAGCATATACGGTTGAGAACTGTATTTCAAGAGGAAGAGACTTTCTTGTGAAATGCCCCTTGCCATCATTGAAAAACAGGGATGTTTCCAGTTGATACACATCCAGGTGCAAGGCGTTTTTAAGCTGTTCCGGAGGAAAGATATCGGTAACCCGTTGATTCTTATATTTCTTGTATGTATTATATTTTTTTGCCAGGCCTGGCAACTGACTGATAAGATCGTGTTTCAGTGCCAACGGATAGGAGGTATCCCCCTCAAAGGTGCAGATAATCTGTTCAACAGAACCGTTCATATCAAAATCGTTGACATACATACTTACCGGTTTTTCGGCAGAAGCATGAAATCTTGAGTTCAGTCCGTGGTTTCCGGCCACAAAGTCCACATCTCCGTCATGGTCAAAGTCACCGGTAGCCATACAGTTCCACCAGCCGTTGGTTTTTTCGGGAAACGCAGTTGTATCTTCATTAAAAATCCCATTATCGTTAATAAACACTTTCAAAGGCATCCAGTCGCCCACCAGGATAATATCCTTGTCCGAATCCCCATCCACATCAACCCATCTCATATCACGGATCATCCCAACATGGAGAAGGCCGGGAGCAACCTGTGCAGTAACGTTGGTAAACTTACCTTTCCCGTCATTTTCAAGGATATACCCGTTTACAGGCACCCCATAGGCAAAAGGTTTAAGCCTAATCCCCACAAAAAGTTCCGTTACTCCGTCATGATCATAATCCGCTGCCCGCACACAGGCAGTACTTTCATATCTTCCGGCAGGCAAGAGTTGCGGTGATTTCGTAAAACGACCCTTTCCGTTATTCAGATAGAGCCTGTCAGCGAGGGCCGAGGAGCTGGATGGAAATTCATTCCCCCCGCTCGCCACATAAAGATCGGTATCTCCGTCTCCATCGACGTCGAACATGGCACAATCCACATCTTCCGAAATTTTATCTTTTTCAAAAACTTCCTTATCCACAGAGACAAACAAACCGTTCTTACGCTGAATCATCAAAGCTCCGGGTTGTCCCTTGGCTCCGCCAATATAAATATCCATGAGACCGTCACCGTTTACATCTCCCTTGCAGATACGGGGTCCTTCGGTGGACCTCATATGATACAGCAGCCGTTCCCGTTCAAAATCATCGAACTCGTTCTCTTTGTGTATAAAAGGAACGATATGTCCGGCAGTAACATCCTGAAACAAACCGTTTTCGACATGCACCGAATCAACAATACGGACAGGTAGTGAACGGGCATTTTTCTGATATAGCGTAAGAATCTGATCTGTTTTAACATTTTTCAACAAGGTAACCCGGTCATCCGGCCACTGAACGACCAGAGAATCCACCATGGTCAGATTCCCGAGGCCGAGGTTGGGACGATAATCCACCGTAGATTTAAATCCCCGCATAGGTATTTGTTCCAGATAAAAATATTTTCCTTTTTGAATAGCCGTAACCCGGGCACCTATAGCATTGGTGTTGGCAGAATCCCCTTTAAGGATCACTTTCAGAAAATGATGTTCGGGTAATTTTTCATTGGTTTCATTCCGGTATATGAACATAGGCATATTCACATTATTCACCACCAAATCCAGGTCTCCGTCATTATCCAGGTCACCGTATGCAGAGCCATTGGAATGACTGGGCGTATCCAGACCCCAGGAAGCAGCCATGTTTTTAAATTGGTAGTGTCCCATATTTTTGAAGGCATAGCTTGAGATTTTCACGGAGGGGATAGCATCAATCAGGGTTTTGTAATCCACATCCTTCCCCGATACGATAGACAGCACCATGTCACGGTTGGAAAAATACTGTATATAATCCTGGTCGGTAAGATCCTGATAGATCCCGTTGGCCACAAAAATATCCTTCAGACCGTCATTATCCAGGTCCATGATCAGGGCTCCCCATGACCAATCGGTGGCATAGACTCCAGCCAGGCGTCCTATCTCACTGAAAGTCCCGTCACAATTGTTAAGATGCAGCATATTCCTAGTAAACTGATAATAGTAGCCATTATCTACATTGGATTTGTAGTTGTCCCAACTATCGAAAGTTGTTTTGGTTTTGAGGCGGGCATCACTTTGCGGGATCATATCCGTCACAAAAATCTCGGGATAATGATCATTGTTCATATCGGCCATATCAGCCCCCATGGAAGCGGCTGAGATACATTTCATCATATGTACAAGATTCTCCTTAAACGTCCCGTCATGATTATTAAGATAGAGATAATCGCGTTCAAAAAAATCATTGGACACATAAATATCCATCCATCCATCCTGATCAATATCCCCCACGGTAACCCCCAGGCCGAATCCGATAATACTACCGAACATCCCCGCTTCTTTGCTTACATCCGTGAAATGATTTCCATCATTTCTGAAAAGCTTATCTCCTCCGATCGAGTCACGGGTATGTCGCTGGTTTTTTTTCAGATCAAAACTGCCGATGGCCTTGAAGGAATTATTCAACAAATAGAGGTCCAGATCGCCATCCTTGTCATAATCAAAAAAGGCACCGTGTGTAGAATATCCGTCATCATTGATCCCGTATTGAGCAGCTTTTTCTGTAAAGGTCAGGTCCCCGTTATTGATAAACAACTCGTTATGCCGTTCATCGCTGTCAACATTTCCGGAGTTACAGACATAAATATCTGTCCATCCGTCCCCATTGACATCCGCAAAACTCACGCCCGTTGACCATTGCCCCTGTCCAGTAACCCCGGCTTTTTCAGAGATATCTTCAAAAACAAAATTTCCTTTATTAAGATAAAGGACATTGGGTCCCATATTTGCTGTCAGGAAAATATCCAGCAGACCGTCGTTATTCACATCACCCAGTGCCACACCTCCCCCGTTATAAAAATTCCGATAGGTATAAATATTGAATTTCCCTTTCAACTGTTTATCATAATCAAGACGGTTGACAAAATCAGCATGTGTCACTTCTGCCGGCATCAAAGTAAAAAGCGTAGATTCAACTTCGGAACCCTGTTTCCTGCCGCAGGAAAAAATCAGTATAGGTATCAATAAAAAAAATATCCTGGAAAATCTCATTGTCGTATTTCCTTCCAACCCATGTTTATTTCATTTTCCCTCTTTGTTTCCATGTATTCCTGCATCATGCAGAAAGTTCCGCGAGGCTTTTTTTGCCGACATATCGGTAAAAACCGCCCAAACATGCAGATCATCCTCTTTAAATATGGTAATTCTCCTGTTTCCGTCCACTTTAACATAAGCCGTTCCATGTTCCGGATGCGTCACTTTGATAAAGCCCCCTCCATACTTTTGCTTAAACCATCTGAGCACATCGGCTTCAAGTTTATCTGCAAAATACTCCTTATTCCAGGGAGTCCAGCCATCATACACAAACTTTACGGGCATTTCATAAATCTTATCGTCAAAAAATTCGGGATAATATAACATGGTGGCAGGATGTTTTAATTCCTTTTTTATATTATATTCTACCGTTTTATTGTTGGGGCCTTGTCTGATCAACCCTTTTTTGTTAAGTTTCCAGCAATGAGTAAAGAAATCCTTTGAATGCATGCCCAGATAGAGGCCCATAAACAAAGAATCCTCTCTCACCCCGCTACCGAGTTCATGTTTCAGTCTGTGCTCATACCGCTGCCGGGGAGAACAAGCCGTTAGCAAAAGTCCGAAAACCAAAACAGGAATAAACCCATGAATTGTTTTTTTCATCATTTTTTTAAAATTTAAAAAACACTAAAGAATCATTATTTCTTGCCACTGTTAACAGAGGTATTTCATTTATAGTCAGCATTTTCAGGTCCCGGATCTGACCTTTTACAAAAAAACCGGATTCAACGCCGGGGACAGACATCCAGGTGCCGGAGGATGTCCCTCTCAGCAACAACCCGTAGCCGGCATCATAAATGCCTGTTTCCGGCTTGGCCCGGTACTGGTTTCCTCCGATCAGTATATCCACCCGCCCGTCATCGTTATAATCTCCGGTAGCCAAAGCATAAACGGGGAAAAACTGCGCCTCTACCGGCAGCGGTATAATTTTAAGAGAACCGTTACCATTATTTATCAATACAGCACTTTTCATATACTTTGCCTGTAGTTTGACAGAATGTTTTAAAACATCTTCTGAAAAAAGATCATGAACGGTAGCTTTTTTATAAGCATTAAAAGATTTGAATTTTCTGGAAAGAGAAGGTATCTGAGAGGTCAGCTCATCCAACATCACAACAGGGTAAGATGTATCGCCTTTAAATGTACAAATGATTTGTTCTACGCTTCCATTCATATCAAAGTCATTCACATACATCGTAACCGGTTTTTTCACCGAGGCCTTAAAATAGGAATTTAACCCGTGGTTTCCCAAAACAAAATCTGTCAGACCATCTCCGTTAAGGTCTTTTGCCAGGATCCTGTGCCACCACCCTTGTGTATTGGTGAGACCATATTTCGCAGACTGATCCGTAAATTTACCATGATCATTTATCAATATTTTTACCGGCATCCAGTCGCCAACGATTACCATGTCCAGGTCACCATCACGATCTACATCGGCCCATGACATATCTGTTATCATACCGATATGTAATAATGCAGGAGCAATCTCTTTCGATATGTTTTTAAAAATACCGTGACCATCATTTTTAAGGAGATATCCATTCACAGGCACCCCATACGAAAAGGGTTGCAATCGAATTCCCACAAAGAGATCCATATCTCCGTCGCCATCGAAATCGGCCGGTTTGACACATGAACTGCTTTCATATCTGGCCACCGGAAGCATCTGCTTCGACTTTGAAAATTTTCCGTGACCGTCATTCAAATAAAGCCGGTCACGCAATGCAGAAGAACTTTGCGGAAATTCATTTCCCCCACTTGTGACATAGAGATCCTGGTCACCATCCCCATCTGCATCAAAAAAAGCACAGTCGGTATCTTCCGAGACTTTGTCTTTTTCAAAAAGAGTCTTGTTGGTTCTGGTAAAATGTTTTTGTCGGTCCTGCACAAAAAGAACTCCGGGAGCATCCTTTGACCCGCAGATGTAGAGATCGTCCAAATGATCGCCGTTCACATCCCCCACCGCCATATGGGGCCCTTCATTGGATATCATCCGGAACAACAACTTATCACGATCGAAATCCACAAAATTGTTTTCCCTGTGAACAAAATCCAAACCTTCCGGATCGGTTGCTTTCCGTAAGGGGGTTGTGAGTTTCTTCATCCTGATATCTGAGCAATGTGTTTCAGGTTGATCTTCATGCAACACAAGAATTTGATTGACAGGAATATTATCATAGACCGAACAGGAACCGTCCGGCCAATTAACTTGCAAAGAATCAATTTTATCAATAGCTCCCAGACCAAAATGAAGGCGATTGTCAACACTGGATTTAAAGCCCCTCATGGGAATTTGTTCCTGGTACATCAATTTCCCGTCAAGATACAGAGTGACCTCTGCACCGATGGCATCCGTATTTTTTGTTTTTCCTTTTAACTTAACTGTCAGGTAATGGGTTTCGGGTTGATCGCAGGTTTCATTTCTATAAACAAACGAGGGCATATTTACATTATTCACTATCAGGTCCAGATCCCCGTCATTATCCAGATCTCCATAAGCCGCTCCATTGGAATGAGAGGGTGTATCCAGTCCCCACAGGGTGGCATCATTGGTAAATGTAAGGTTGGCATTATTATGAAAGGCATAATTTGGAACCCTGACCGATGGGATTTTATTAATAATAGAGAGAATGGCTTTTCCCCTGGTTCGTATCATAGAGCGCATGATAACAGGATTGGAATAATATTGAAGATAATCCCGGTCCAGTAGATCTTTATATATTCCGTTGGCGACAAAGATATCCTTCCACCCGTCATTGTCCAGGTCCATGATCAAAGCACCCCACGACCAATCTGTTTCGCTAACACCGGCCAGTCTGCCAATTTCACTGAAGGATCCGTTTCGATTATTTAACTGGAGGACATTCCTTGCGAATTGATAATAGTACCCGTTTTTTAACTTGATCTGATAATTTTCCCAGGTTTCAAAAAGAGCTTTCGTTTTATGGCGGGCATTCCCTTCGGGGGTCATTTCGGTGGCAAAAATATCGGGATAAGCATCATTGTTTATATCCGCCATGTCGGCCCCCATGGCCCCGAGGCTGATTTCCCTTATCTGCTCTACCAGAATTTCCTTAAAGGTTCCATTATGTTGATTCATATAAAGATAATCCCGCTCAAAAAAATCGTTTGACACATAAATGTCGGGCCAGCCGTCCCGGTTCACATCGCCGACGCTTACACCCAGTCCGAAGCCGATCTTACTCCCGTAAATGCCGGCTTTTTTACTTACATCCGTAAAATGATCCCCGTCATTCCTATACAATTTATTTCCGCCGAGAGTATCACGTATTTCACGCAGATTTGGTTTCAGGTCATACTGCGTAACCGACTGAAAAGAGTTGTTTAACAGATAGCAATCCAGATCCCCATCCCGGTCATAATCAAAAAAAGAAGCATGCGTGGAGAGGCCCAGATCATCAAGTCCGTAGCGGGCGGCTTCTTCGGTGAAAGTTAAATCGCCATTGTTTATAAACAATTCATTGTGCCGGTGCCGGCGGTTGGGGTCGCCGGATTTACAGACATAAATATCCAGCCAGCCATCTCCATTCACGTCAGCAATACTGACTCCGGTAGACCACACATCCGGACAAGCAACTCCGGCTTTTTCCGTAATATCTTCAAATACAAAATTACCCTTATTAAGATACAATTTATTATTTACCAGATTGCCACAAAAATAAATATCAAGCAATCCGTCATTGTTAAAATCACCCAATCCAACTCCGGCTCCGTTATAAAAATTACGGTATGTGTACGTATTATATTCTTCTGTATATTCAACCCGGTTAGTAAAATCAATATTGGATTGATGCTGATCTATCAACGAAAACCGTTTTCGGATCACCGTATTGTTATGATTTGTTTTACAGGAAACCAAAAACAGGGAAAATAACAAAGCCCACCTCACATACCACACACTAACCATCAAAAGTTTCATTGAGAAAAGGGGACAATTCATTACACTTCTTCTGTGTACAAAGATAATCAGAAATCAGGGGAAACAAGAAGTAAAAAGAAAAAAAGCAAGCCGAATGAAAGCTTGCTTTTTTTCACATGCTATATGTTCAGGTTATTTTGAATAACCCGGATTCTGTTGCAGGTTCGGGTTAGCATCCAGTTTGTTTTTATGAATCGGATACAATTTGGTATAGGGGTCCGTGGTAAGCACATCACCCGGATTATAGAATGGAAGGACCCATTTATCCACGTCGGTAAATAACCCCCAGCGAATGAGATCCTGCCGCCGGTGATTTTCCGCGAACATTTCACGACCTATTTCATTAAACAGTTCACCACCTGGGACAACGCCCCCATCCATATCAAAGCTTAACGGTCCATCCAGCGTTGTCAGGTCGGCAATGCCGGCCCGTTGACGGATCTGGTTCACCAGTACCAGGGCTCCGGCTTCATCGCCGGTACGCCAGAGCGCCTCGGCTTTCATCAAAAGCACATCGGCATATCGGAAAACGGCATAGTCGTTACTCATATTTCCAGGGTCACTGCCCATGGCAATTTCCCATTTACCGATTCTTACGCCAGACTGACGATAAGCCTGGGGACCCAGTTCGTTTATCTGGGGCTGGTCAGAAAACATATTTCCGAAATTCAGCGGAGGACCATCAGGGTCACCCAGCAAAGGAACGGGCTGACGATCCGGTTGCGGAGCTTCAAAACCATCGTCTGTCACTAAGGTATGCCCGTCTGCTTTATATTGATAACCGGCAATAAAATTCCCACGTCTCACAGCCGGTCCGTCAAGAGTACCCACATCTCCTTTACGTAAGTCCGTGCTATCGTAAGAATTGTAAAATTCTTCCAGGGTACAGAAACCATTCCAGGGCTGAGCGGTCAGATTATAAGTTTGCTGACTTCCATAATGCAAGGTACGAACAGCCATCTGGAAACCTCTAAAAAATACCTGATCATACGGAATGGCAAAGATAAACTCAGAAGAGCCGGAATTATCCACGTTAAAGTTGGCAAAATAATTACTTTCCAGTGAGTATTTTCCGGAGTTAATAACTTCATCACATGCAGAAATGACTTTGTTCCACATGGGGGTACCGGTATATACTTCGGCATTGAGATACAGTTTTGCCAGCAGCGTCTGTCCGGCATAATAGTTCATCCGGCCGTAGGTAGTTCCATCGACCGCCTTGGACAGTTTAGGCACGGCTGCCTCCAGGTCGGCCACGACGGCATTAAACACATCGGCCCTGGGCTTTGTGGGCGGGGTAGCTTCTGCATTGGCAAAATCAAATACCAACGGCACATTGCCATACAAATCAATAAGCTGCCAGTAAAAAAACCCTCTTACAGCCTGAAGCTCTGCAATATAAGCATCCGCTTTCGACTGCTCCACCTGTCCGTTATCCACCAAGCTCTGGAACTGATAAATAAGCCGATTTGCCGTATTGACGCCGCCGAAACCAAAATTCCATGCGCCATTCATTCCGGGATCCTCAGAGGTCCATGAATGCAGATGCAATCTTCTCCACATCCCACCGTCATCCCAGTCCTGCCCTCTGGTAGGCACAACCATTTCATCTGTAGAGACTTCCTGGAGGAAAAAAGGATCTCCGGCTGCAAAACTACTAAACTGTGTATAGGCCGCTCCAAGAGCAGAGATAAATTCCTCGTCATTATTAAAGAAATTATCGGGAGTAACTTCGCTATACAGTTCTTCGTCCAGATTGGTACACGATACGGTATTAAAAGCAAGCAGGACAAAAGAAATAAGTATCACTTTGGTAAGAAGCAGTGATTTTTTCATTTTATTATTATTTATAGTTTTCATATTCCATACAATTTATTGGGTTAAAAACCAAGGTTTACACCAAAAGATACCGCTCTGGTTCTAAACCAGGTATTTCTTCTGTCTATACCGGGAATCAGAGGATTACCACCGTCAGCATATCTGGGTTCCGGATCAACCCCTTTGTATTTGGTAATATAGAACAAACGGTTTCCGGCAAGATAGACCCTGATTTTCTTAAAACCCGAATTTTCATGCAACTTAAAAGTATAGCCCAGGGAAAGGTTATCCAGTTCGATAAACGAAGCATCTTCAATATGATAACTTGAAAGTACTCCAGAAGAATTATTCAACAGGGTTCCCGTGGTTGGATTTCTCATGTCCGCCGCTGTTTTAGGCAGGTTGTAAGATCCAATCATTTTCGGCACTTCATAAAAAGCCCGGTAGGTATTGTTCAGATCATGTCCCAGGACACTTCTGAAGAAAATATTCAAATCCCAGTTTTTAAAGCTAAAGGTATTGTTAAATCCGATCTCGGCTTTGGGTAATCCGTTACCAACAACCTGACGGTCATTGGGGTCGATGGTACCATCTCCGTTAATATCTTTGAAGATCAGGTTACCATCCGGATCAATTTCCTGAAATACCAGGGCCCAGAGCTGACCGATCGGCTTCCCTTCTTCAGCTCTGACCAGAGGCACATCACTTTGCCCGGGAGCTCCCATACCGCCTAAGTCACGCGTACCATACTTCAATTCCGAACCATTGTACATACCGGAAAGAGAAACCAGCTTATTTTCCAGGTAATAGGTAGGTGTCAGGCTCATGCTGTACTTAAAATCGCCCGATTCTACAGCATTCCATGTAACTGATAATTCCAGCCCGCTGTTTTTGATCTCTCCGATATTTACCCACGACTGGTTATAAAGGTTCGGAGGAACAGGCACCTCATACTGGAATAACAAGTCGTTGGTGGTACGCGTGTAGAAGTCAAAAGAACCGAAAAGTTTGGATTTCCACAGTGAAAAATCAACGCCCATATCCAGTTCGGATTTCTTTTCCCAACGTAAATCGGGATTGGGATTACTTACCGGTTGATAACCCGGAACAAAAGCTCCGTTGTAGAAGAAATTTCCTCCCGGGCCCAGTCTCATCAGGGATAAATAATTCTGTGCTGGTTGGTTTCCCGTAACTCCGTAACTGGCTCGTAGTTTCAGGTTATCCACGATACTGCTACCGATAAAATCCGAAAGGTCAACACCCCCGCCGACAGCCGGGAACAATCCCCATTTGTTGTCGGCACCAAAGCGGGAAGAACCTTCGTAACGGGCACTGGCCATTACATAAAATTTCTCTCCGATATTTACATTCACACGACCAAAAAAGGCAATCAGTTTGGAAGAATTCTTATAACTGTCAACCGTTCCGATACCATTGTTAAAATCAAGGGCAGCGCTGAGGTTATTATAGGTGAAAGCATCGGTAATAAAATCACCTCCTCTGGCACGGAAACCCTCGTTTATAAACCCCTGGTAGCTATAACCACCCAGAACAGTCAAGCTGGTACTTCCTATGGTTTTGTTCAGGTGGGCGGTGGTTTCAAACAACTGACTGGAAGACTCATCCGTACGTCTTTCTGCCAGTCCGTTCCGGTCCATTCCCACCCAGTAACTGTTTTTATCATAATATTGGCCGCGGAAGAAACTTCCTTTCTGGAAAGAATAAAACGCATCTAAGGTAAGGCCTTCTATAATCTCATAAGCACCTTTAAAAGCCACATTCATTCTTTTATCCGTGCCGTCATTGATATCTTCTTTCAGGATTTGAACCGGATTATAATAATCAAACAGGACTTGCTGGAAATAGTGGTCGTAAATATCAAAGGCAGGGTCATCGCTTGTTACCGGAGCCGTAGGATTGTATATGGAAGCATACCGGAAAGCTTCGTTAAAACCATATTTGGAATCACGATGTGTTGCTCCGAGGATCAGACTCAGGGTAAGTTTATCCTTGAGAGCTTTCTGGGTAAGATTTAATCTGCCGTTTAATTGTGAGAAGCCTGTATTCAGTGCCACACCCTGACCGTTACGATAGTTAAAAGAAGCACGATAGGTTGTTTTATCCGAGCCTCCTGACAGCGATAAATTATGAACCTGGATATATGCAGGCCGGGTGGTTTCTTTAAACCAGTCCGTATTGGCTCCGAAGTCAGTCCCAAGGCCAACATCCTGTGATAAAGCTCTCCATTCTTTGGCATTCATTACATCCGGATATTTGGCAACAGACTCAACACTCCCGTAACCATTGTATTCGACAAGGGCGGTTCCTTTTCTTCCTTTTTTGGTAGTGACCAGAATGACGCCGCTGGAACCTCTTGTTCCGTATATAGCAGCCGCCGAACCGTCTTTTAAAACGTCGATAGATGCAATGTCATTGGGGTCAACATTAGACAAAGACTCGCCAGCTACCCCGTCAATGACTATCAGGGGCTGGGTATTGGCACCGATGGTACTCATCCCGCGTAAACGGATATCATAACTTTGATTCGGATTACCTCCCGGTTTCACGATAGACAATCCGGCAACTTTTCCCTGCACCAGTTGAGCAGGACTGTTTACATTCCCTTTATTAAACTCGTCGGATTTTACCGTAGCTACCGCGCTGGTAACCTCCTTCTTCTTCTGGGTTCCATAGCCGATTACAACAATTTCGTCCAGTGACTTTAATTCGGGAGCCAGCACAACATCAATGTTAGTTCGATTCCCAACGGGTATCGTCTGGGTTGTAAAACCCATTGAAGAGAATATAAGCACAGCATCAGGACCCGGAACGGCAATGGAGTAATTCCCGTTCATATCGGTGGTTGTCCCTTTCACTGTACCCTTTATCACAATATTAACACCCGGAAGTGTTTCTCCCTCAGAAGAGGTTACTTTCCCGGTAACCGTCCTCTCCTGGGCTGTGGCAAAGCTTAAGGCAATCCCAAAAATGAAAAACAGTATAATACTGCCTTTCCTAAAAAAAACAGATTTTCGCATGACTCTTTGGTTTAGGTTGATAAATAGTTTAATAGCCAGTTAATTAATTGATGAAATATATTTGTTAAATAGTCAAAATACCTTAAATATTCAGTGAAATTTTGTATGGCAAGGTAAAAAAAAAAATCTCTTAGAAAAAAAAAATCTTAAAAAATGTTAAATTTTATTAAAAAATATTAATTATTGTTAAAAAACAATGCTACGTTCCGAAATATAAAAACAAACGTTAAAATGTTTCATTACAGGAACATGCCTGCTTAACCGATCTATTTATGAAAGTTTAAATTGGTATCATGAACCAAGCGCCCGAATTTTTATAACTTTGCCATAACAGAAGTCAATAACACCATTTAATAACAACATACGTATTGGATGAATACATTGAAAAATAAGTCCGGACGCCGTCATTTTCTGGCCAGTATCTCAGCAGCCATTGTGGGGAGTGCAGCGCTGGGATCCTGCATAAACCGTTCACATACGGAAAACAAGTCTTTCTCTGAAGAGGTTCTTAATCAACCGTCCGGCAATAAAATAGCCGAAAACAGGGAAATGCCCAGAGATCTGGTACTGAAGCTTCTCGACCAAAAGGTTGATCAATACATGCATCTTTCATACAATTGTGCCCAAAGCAGTTTTTTGGCCTTAAAAGAGCAGTTTGGACTTGAGGGGGATGATGTTCTGAAAGCCTTAACTCCGTTAACAGGGATTGCCGAGAGAGGTGAGACCTGTGGTGCCATAACCGGATCACTGATGGTTTTCGGGTTGTTGTACGGCCGGGGAAAAAGCCAGTTGGGTGACTGGGATACGTACCGGAAATCCCTTGTACCTTCCGGTAAATTTTGCGAACGTTTTGAAAAAAAATACGGCAGCACCATGTGCTGTAAGATACAGCAAAAGAAATTTGGCCGGTGTTTTCATCTGACCCAACAAGCAGAACTCAGGAAATTCCAGGAGGCAGGTGCAACAGATGTATGCAGTTCCGTTGTCCGGGATGCCGTAGGGATGGCTGCCGAAATTATCCTTGGACCTCAAAAAACCGCATAGCTCCTTTACCGGTCTTTTGGATAAACAGACCCTAGGGCTTTTGCCGTATAAACATCCTCAGTCAATATTTTTGGATAAAGCAACGATGAAAAAAATATATACTTATTTCCTGAGTTTGTCTTTTTTAATGCTCTATCAGGTCCGGTTATCCCCGGCCCAGGACAACCAGGTACGTTTTACCGATGTCACCAGCCAGGCCGGGATCGATTTCCGGTACACTTTCGGGGATACAATTTACGGAAATATTCTGGAAAGCAGCGGGTCGGGAATCACCATTTTCGACTATAACAATGACCGGCTTCCGGATCTGTATATGCTGAACGGAACGTACCTTGAAGGTATCTCGGACCCCAGCGGAAAAGTTTTTCAGAATACCCGGAACAAACTTTATAAAAACAACGGAGACGGTACCTTTACTGAGGTCTCCCATAAGGCAGGGGTGGATGACCCTGCATGGGGGATGGCCGCAGGAGCTATAGATTACGATAACGACGGAGACATCGATCTGTATGTGCTGAATTATGGTCCGAATGTTTTTTACCGCAACAACGGAGACGGCACCTTCACCGACATCACACAAAAACTGGGGCTGGCAGGGCCTGAGAAACTCAACGGTTTTACCAAATGGAGCATCGGGGTGTCTTTCTGGGATTTCAACGGGGATAACAGACTGGATGCCATAGTGGGAAACTTTCTCGCCTTTGATCCGGATTATGTATCTCCGGTTACCCCGGGTATGATGCCGCATCCTTCAGAATACAAGGGACAGGCGACCATGCTTTATCAGCAACAACCGGACGGACGGTTTACGGATGTTACCAAAAAATACGGATTGTATTTCCCCGATTCAAAGTGCATGGGGCTCACCATCTATGATTATGACAAGGATGGAGACCTGGATATTTTTCAGAGTAATGACCATCAGTTAAACTTCCTTTTCCGGAATGATAATCTCAAATTCAGGGATGTGGCAGTAGCCAGTGGTGTGGCTGCCAACAGTCAGGGCATACCTACCGGATCCATGCATGGCACCATCGGAGACATTGACGGAGACGGTCTCATTGACATTCTGGTCAGCGATCTGAGATACGGAGCATTGTATCGCAATACCGGCAACGGGATTTATGAAGATATTACGGGAAAAAGCGGGGTGACCGGGGCCCTTTCAGGAAAAGGAGGCTGGGCAGCGGCCCTTTTCGACTACGACAATGACGGCGACCTGGATATTTTCATTGCCGACGGAACCGCCGAAGAGCTCATCTTACAATATCCCCTGTTGCTGGAAAATGACGGTCATGGACATTTCCGAAACGCAGGTCCTGAGAAAAGCCCTTATTTCTCTACCAAAAGATCCGGGAGAACCGCAGCCATATGGGATTATGATAATGACGGCGACCTGGACATCATCGTCTCGCACATTGACTTGCAGGCAACAGCGACACTGCTTCGAAATGACGGCGGAAATCTCAATCACTGGCTGGGACTGAAACTGAAAGGGAAAAATGGTGAAGCTTCTGCCATCGCTGCCAGGGTCATTGTGGAATATGGAAATAAAAAACAGGTACTTATCAATCAATGGAGCACCAGCTACCTTACCAATCACGATCCCCGGGTACATGTCGGTCTTGGAAAAAATACGTCTGTAAACAAGATCACAATAATCTGGACCGACGGAGTAAAGGAAACCTACACCCATCCGGAGATCGATCATTACCTGGAAATTACGGAAGGCAAAGGAATAGTTGGTACTTATTAGATTTTACCTTATTTTAGATCATTCATTCAGTACATTATTTTTCAAGGCATATGGAAAAAGAAAAAGCCATACAGTTGCTCCGGGAATTTATTAACCGTCTTGACCGGAAGGATTTCAACCTGGAAGCCTGGAAGAATTCGGTAACCCTGATTCTGGAAAATATCTTCGGTGCCGGGGCACCTGTCATCGGCAAGATCCAGGAGCTCAGTTATCACATGAGCAGCTGGGCCCTGCGTGACACACTGGGAAAGTCTTCCTGGGAAGAGCAGATCAACCGTAACGCACGGGAGATCCTGGAGACAGCCATCCTTGAGCTGGAAATGGCAGACACTGACGAAGGAAGCACAAAAGAAAATGCTGTTTTCAGGCTTATCCGCGAAGCGCTGGAAAACGAACTCAAAGGCTCTCAATACAAAATCCTCAAAGCCATCCTCGAAGAAAAAGACCCGGCAACACGGAAAGACAAAGTCAGGGAATTCATCCGTTCGCTGGATCAGGACACCTTGCAGGGGATTCTGGTATCCCTGCTTTCCGACCACCGGATGTCCGGCAAACTTTAACCTTTTTCAGAAGCCCCAAAACCTACTGCCGTGAGAAAGATTATCAACCCCTATAATCCTGAAAAGAACAAATGTTTCGGCTGTTCACCCTCCAATCCCGTCGGTCTGCACCTGACCTTTTATGAAGACGGAGAAGATATTGTTACCGAATGGGATCCCGAGTATTACATGCAGGGTTATCTTAATGTTTTACACGGAGGCATCCAGGCTACCCTGCATGATGAAATCGCCAGCTGGACCGTTTACACCAAACTGGAAACAGCCGGGGTTACCAGCAAACTGGAGATCAGCTATCTGAAAGCCGTCTATATCAACAAAGGAAAGATCACCCTTCGATCCGGAGTGCTCACACGGGAAGAGAAGCTGGCAACCTTGCACACACGGCTCTATGACGGCAATGGAACCCTTTGCTCCGAAGGTAAAGTAACCTATTATCTTTATCCGCAAAAAATTGCTATCGCCAGATACAACTATCCCGGCATCGAAGCGTTTTTTGAAGGATGATCCACAATAAGGGATGATCCACGATAAAGGATAAGCCATGATAGATGAGGGGCAGGCTTTTTCTCTTTCAGTGAAAAAATTGCTAAATCAGACTCCCCACAACCAAAGGATGTGGCTCCAACCCTGATTTTTGCTTCGCACCGCAAATTTTTCTTCTTCCCACATGGCTGTTCGGACAAAGTTCCGCCAATACACAACCACACCCATAGGACGTGGGGTTCTAAGTTAAACTAAATCAGGGTTGTGGTTATGATTTCAGGATTCTTCGCTTTTACAGTTCTACGGTGATTCTTTGCTTCCCGTCCCATCTTTTTTCCAGCACAGGTTTCCCTTCAGTCATTACAGTAACCTGTATTTTATCTCCCTTTCTTTCGGCGACAATATCAAAATCGCTATGGAAGGCCTTGATATGTTTCAGCTTCATATAATGCCATTCGGATGGAAGGCGGGGAGCACAGGTAAACGAACGCAGGCCTGTAGGGTCTATGCCGAACAGTCCTTCGGTGATCACACGTGCATACAGACCGCTCTCTGCCGAGAGATGACGTTGGTTTCCTTCGGGCCAGGCCTCCACAGCATAAGGCACATGCTCACCCAACAGTCTTTTCTGCGAATAATATTTAAAATATTTCATCGCTATATCGGTCTCACCGGCATAGAAAACACCCCGGAAAGCATATAGGGTAGCCCGGTCCCAAAAGGTCGAATCGCCTGCCTGGGTGAAGATCCCGTTTTTGTTCCACAGGTAGGGTGAAAAAATCGCCTTCAGGGTTTCTTCTTTCCGGTCATCGATGCCCATCACCAGAGGCAGGCATATCCAGGAACGCAGCTTCTTATTGTCTTTAAAATAACGGTAGGTATCAAATCCCTGCACATTGCCGCCGAAATATTTCTCGCAATCCTCTCTCAGTTTTTCCGCTTTTCGCTCATATTCTCCGGCCAGTTCCTTGTTTTTTCCCAGGGAACACAAGAGACTGACAGCACTGCGAAATGCCCCGTATGCCAGCATATTGGTAGAAAGATTGGCCTTGCCTGCCGGAAAGCGACCTTCCAGCTCATCACAGTCAGAAGCGACCACTCCTTCCGGTAACATTTTCTTTTCGCAGTATTTTAGACACCATTTAATCAGGGGCAGCAGGGAGTCTGACGTTGCCGGATCACCGTAAGCCAGAGCAAAACGTGAAGCGCCGTAGGCGATCATAGCTGCATCGCCCCGGTCGCCGGCACCATTCCAGATGTCCGTCCCTTCGGCAATGATAGACGAAGGAACCGGTTTGAAACCGGGATTCATATAACGGGAAAAAAGCCTGAAACTGTTAATGGCCGACTCGTTACCGTTTTTGTTTCCGAGGTAAGGGAAGAAAGGATTCACATATTCGGCCTGGTCGTTGGCCCAGATAGCTGCATAATAACGTCCCCCACCGGGACTGTGCATCAGTCCTCCCCGGGTAGCATAGATGCTTTCTGTCGCCCGCAATTTAGCAAAACGAAACATCTGATTAATCATGGGATCCGGAGTCTCCAATACCAATGATGCATTCAGGGATCGTATGAAATCTTCCCGTTTTTTCAACTCCTCTTCCCCGGTAACCAACAACGACTCCCCGGCCTTTAACGCTGAATAAACAATCACGGTAGATATACTTTCTCCGGGCTTCAGCACTTTTGCTGTTCCTTTCCCGTTTTCGGCCCGTATTGTATAGGCTCCGTAAACCCCTTTATCTGCCGGGGTGATGTGTTCATACCGCAGCGAACCAAGCCGTATGTCTGCATCTTTCCCCGAAATATTTGTAACAGTTACCATTTCCAGGATTGCCGGTTGGGTGGTAGATGGAAAAAGGATTCTTTTCACTTTCAGTTTATCTCCGGCATGCGACAGGATCGTAAGAACACCGTTAAACTTTACCTGATACGGCATTTCTTGCTTCCTGATTTTTCCGTCACAGAAGATCGCCACAGTTTCATTTTCATCAAAATCATGATGCAGACTTGCATGGGTATCATTGGGAATGGTGCGCAGCATCGGCCATAACACCCTCTTTTTCAGCACCAGATGACCCTCCTCATCCACTCCGTAGGTAACGATGGATGACACACGCAATCCACTGAACTCCAAATGATCTGTATGTGGGACATCTGCCTGTTTGATATTCCAGACGATCCCGCCGGCACCATCCGCCTGCCAGAGGTTATGCAACGAGTCCGGTGTGGAAATAGAGCGGTACACGGTATGACTTTGATCCGGTTTCCTGCTTTTACCGGTACATGCCGATGTAATCATTAAAACAATGACAAATTCAATAAAGAAAGTATGTACTCTCATATCCTAAGACCGTTATCAGGGGTTAAAGATAAGAAATCATTGTTAAAAGGAGGATTGAGATTAGCGTTTTGAATTCCGGGTGGTTAAATGCACGTCATTGTGATATTATTTTATTATGCCCGGTCTATTAAGTTGCACCCGCGATGGGGTACATAAGGGCCGGGAGTAACAATATTTGAATCTCATACCGGACTGAGCAAGATGGTCAAGTTGGGGTGTAGCATTTGGGATGTTCCGGTTTTTCCGTTTTTATTTGACAACCCGTTAACCATACGGATAAAATAAACAGAATCCAAACTCCCTTCGTTTTCATAGCAGTTTTATTATCTTTATATATCCAAATATATCCAAATATATTCAAATCTTAAAAAATGGGATCGTCATGAAGTTTTACAGTGTGTGTTAATATTGTGAGGCAATATGAAAAGTTTTGAAAGCGTTGCCTGCGCTTCGGTTAAAAACGTTGAAATAAGCATTTCACATAGTAGCGTACAATGCAGGACTATAATAGATTTTCATTTTGGATTTTTAGGTATTATAATTTTAATAAAATCTTAAACACGGGAGCAGGATTTTCAGCCCATTCCGAAAATGCATGAGGAACTTCTTCCATTGTCACTACCTTGCTAATAATGGAATCCAGCGGAAAAGATCCTTTTTTCAGATACTGTATCACTCCTTTAAAGTCTTCCGGTAAAGCATTTCTGCTGCCAAGAATATCCAATTCTTTCTGAACCCACAATTTTGTAGCAAAAAGAATGTCTTCTTTGGCATAACCAATGCAAACGACCCTTCCGGTAAAAGCTACTTCTTCCATAGCCGCTTTATATGTTAAGGGGTTTCCGGCTGCCTCTACTACTACATCAGGAGAAGCCCCATGCAGAAACTTGTGCAATGTTTCATGAAGATTATTTTTTATTGTATTGATCGTAATTGTTGCCCCCAGTTTGCGAGCCATTTTTAATTTGTTATCATCAATATCCACTGCGATAACTGTTGCCCCCCGGTGAACAGCCCCGGTGATAGCTCCGACGCCAATCATTCCGCAACCCATGACCATAACGGTATCCTGTGGGGTAACCCTGCCCCTATCAACAGCATGGAATCCGACTGTCAAGGGTTCGATCAGAGCCAATTCCCTGTCAGGGAACGCCGGCACATCCAGTATCTTTTCCCATGGAACCGTAATATATTCGGCCATGGCTCCATCCCGTTGTACCCCAAAGGTCTGGTTATTTTCACAGGCATTGAACCTCCCCCGTTTACATGCGGCACAATGCCCGCAATGGGTATAGGGATCAACAGTCACTCTTCTGCCTGTCTGAATATACTCCGGAACATCAGGACCTTTACTTTCAATCACTGCGGCAATCTCGTGCCCGGGGATTCTTGGATACGTTACCAACGGGTTTTTGCCCAGATATGTGCTCAGATCTGAACCGCAAAATCCCACATATAAAACTTTTAACAAAACTTCACCTGACCCGGGGACCGGTCTCTCTGTCTCTATCAGTTGGACGACCCCCGGCCTGACAATTTGAATAGCTTTCATAATATTAACATCAAAGAATTTTATAAGTTATAAACGTTACGTGCATTTTCTTCCCTTATCTGTTTTTGTTCATCAGGAGACAATGAGGCAATAAATCTGTATATGATCTCAACCCACTGTTCATAATCACATGCCAGCAGACATACAGGCCAGTCTGATCCGAACATCAATCGTGAAGGCCCAAAACTATCCAGCACAATCTCAAAATAGGGCTTTAACTGATTTTCATTCCAATGATGGTGATCGGCTTCGGTAACCATCCCGGAGATTTTACAAAAAACGTTCTCACGACGTGCCAGTTCAGTGATATTTTCTTTCCAGGGGGATAATACATTTTCCCGTATCAGCGGTTTAGCTATATGGTCAAGAACAAATATCTGATTGGGGTGTTTATCAACAAACGTGATTGTCTGTGGCAGATGATGTTCA
>JAGGWN010000088.1 GCA_021157415.1 Bacteroidales bacterium
AAATTCGTTATTGTTAAACCGTATAAATTTTTTAACTATGGCATTTGAATTACCGAAATTACCGTATCCCATGGATGCACTTGAACCTTATATTTCCAGGAAAACACTGGAATTTCACTATGGAAAACATCACCAGGCTTATGTGAACAATGCAAACAGCCTGAGCAAGGGTACGAAGTTTGAAAATAGTGATCTGGAGACCATTATCAGGGAAGCTGACGGAGGTTTGTACAACAACGGTGCTCAGGTGTGGAATCATACTTTTTACTTTATGGCTTTCGGACCTGATGGTTCAAAAGGACCGGTCGGAATGCTGGCTGATGCGATCAATCGTGACTTTGGTTCTTTTGAGAATTTCAAGGATGAATTTACCAAGAAAGCAGCCACCCTGTTTGGTTCGGGTTGGACCTGGTTGGTGAAAGATGATGCCGGTAAATTGCAAATCATCAAGGAAAGCAATGCAGGCAATCCCCTTCGTAACGGATTGACCCCCATTATGACCTGTGATGTTTGGGAACATGCTTATTATCTGGATTATCAGAACAGACGCCCCAATTATATTTCTTCGTTCTGGAGCTTGTTGAACTGGGATGTAATCTCCGGCAGATATTAAAATGAATCTCCCCGCTGTCCGGCAATGAACCCCTCCCTTATCCGTCCACTGAAGGATAGGTCCGTCCACTGAAGGATAGATCCGTCCACTGACGGATAAAAAAAATGTGACAATAAAAAGCCAGGAATTTCCGGGTTTTTTATGCCAAATCCAAAGGATGATCCAGCCTGTTTCCAACATCATCCCGGGGGCATGCATCGAAACAGATACGGATATATTCGACTCTTTTTTTAATATTTTAAATGGTACACATCTTCCCAAACATCACAAACAAGAATACAACGGGAGAACCTTTGTGATGGAAGCTGGTGCTTTACTGCCTGCCGTACTCACAGAGGCGAAAAGCAGTTGCTAAAAATCAGGATCGGATACTGAAACGTACCGGAACCGGGAAAAACTATAAGTAATTACTTCCTGTTAAAAAGTGCTTTGATAATGTAGCTGGTCATTTTTGGGTTTTCTTTCAGTCGTCGGGTGGAATATCCAAACCAGTCTTTTCCGAAAGGAACATACACGCGCATAGCATGACCGTTTTTTAACACAGAACTTCTTCGCTCGGGGGTTACACCATACAACATCTGAAACTCATAAACATCGCCGGGGACCTTGTATTTTTCCAGGAGCTTGTAT
Organism: Bacteroidales bacterium; assembly: GCA_021157415.1. Lineage (GTDB taxonomy): Bacteria > Bacteroidota > Bacteroidia > Bacteroidales > VadinHA17 > DRPN01. The sequence continues at coordinate 1,244 of JAGGWN010000088.1, forward strand.
GCCTCTTCAATCAGATAATCGTCATGGGTGGCAATCCCAACATAAAATCCTTTTTGCAGAATATATTCCAGGTCTTCAAGATAATGCCGGTTGATTTCACCATGATCCTTATAAGCAATGCGGGCAGGTTCCACGTATATCCCTTTGCATAACCGGAAATTGAGAGGGGTGTCTTTTGTATGCAAAGATGCAAGATCCTGCAGATCCTGAAAGGTTCTTTTTAGATAAGCCTGAAAAACCAGTCCGACATTGTTTGGAAACTCTTTATGCAGTCTTTTATATAGTTTTATCTCCCGGTCAACACAGGAAGAATCTTCCATGTCTATTCTTACAAAATTATGATACGATGCGGCTTTGGTAACAATTTCCCGGATATGACGATAACATACTTCCTCGTCAATCAGAAGGCCGAAAGAGGAGGGTTTGACTGAAAAATTCCCGTTTATTTTTTCTGCTTCCAATCGGTCAATTACCTGGAGATATTCCTGTTTATTCCTTTCAGCTTCATCCAGGTCCCTGATAAACTCCCCCAACACATCCAGGGTGACACGGATTCCCTCACGGTTCAGGCTTTTCGAAACCGCCAGGGCATCCTTCAGGGTTTCTCCTGCAATATACCTTTTTGAAAAGATCCAAATGAATCTTTTTGGAAAATAGGGGAGAAGGAAAGCTACAAATTTATTGAACATGATTCAGCATTTTAGTAGTTTATCGGTTTTTTTATATCTTAACACCTACAAAATAACGATATTCATAATCTGTATTTTTATGACCTTTGTCATCCGGGGACATATTCTGAAACAGTGTTGAAAAAAAAATAATAAAAAATATTTCTGAATGCAACCATTTCGTTGCATTGCAGGTCGTAAATCAAGAAGAGCTAATGCAGTCTGATGAAGATATCATAAGGCGTTGTATAAAAAAGGACAGGAAAGCACAAAAGATTTTGTATGAGCGCTATGCTGATATATTTCTTGGTATTTGTAACCGTTATACCGCCAATATCGCAGAGGCGGAAGATATCTTGCAGGAAGGATTTGTCAAGGTGTTTTTCCACCTGCAAGAGTTTTCGGGAACAGGTTCCTTTTTTAACTGGATGAGAAGGATAATGATTAATACGGCCATCACATATTACCATAAGAACCTGAAATACAGGTATTATGATGAGATTGAGTCTATGTATGATTCTCCCCATACGGATGCCCCGGATAAATATGACTTTACCCGCGAAGAACTTTTAATGGTTATACAAAGCCTTCCTTCTGGCTATAGGATGATCTTCAATCTTTATGCCATTGAAGGCTATAAACACAAGGAAATTGCTGAAATGCTGGAGATTGATGTGAATACAAGCAAGTCTCAGTATTCCAGGGCCAAAAAAATGATCCGGCGTAAGCTGGATGCTATGAGCCGGATCGCAATCCGGGATAATAAAAAGGATGAAGAAGAATAAGAACATAGAAGACTGGTTTCGAACGGAATTTGAAGGTTACCGGGTGACGCCTTCAAAGTCCTTGTGGGGACGTGTGCTCCGAAAAATGCGGTGGATTGAATTCTTACAATTTTCTCCCACACATCTTAATATATACTATCTTGCTGCTATCCTAATGGTTTCTGCCGGGATATATTTCGGGGTCAGAATGCGTTTGCCGGACAACAACCCACGCTCACCGAAAACCTTTTTGGAACAGGGAAAAACAAGTCCCGTGAAATCATCCGAAAAAAACAATATTATTTTACCGGCTAAAAATTCCTATGAAAAGCAGACAGAGAAGCCGGACAGCGTCGGAGATACTCACAAAAAGGGAAAAGAAAATACGATATCTGGGGGTAACAGACCGGAAGAAAAAAACCCTTCCGATACGGGACAGGCAGTGAAGGAAACGGAAGCAAATCAGCATGCAGGCGACCATAATCTGGCGAATGAGAGTCAATCAGGGCGTAAAATCACCGAAACAATCGGGTCAGATACAAAAACAACGGAATTATCCCGTGAAACTTCCTCAGATGAAGTTCGGCCACATGTTGCATTCAGAGCTGTTCCGGAAAAAGGGTGCCCCCCATTGCAGGTCCGGTTCATCAATCAATCTGAAAATTGTGAAAGATATATATGGACCATAGGCAACAAACAGATGGTGTTTCAAAATGAGAAGACAAACTATATCTTTGAAAAACCCGGTATTTATATTGTTTCATTGGCCGGCGCAAACAGGCAGGGACAGAAAGATATCTTCACGGATACCATCACGGTTTTTGAAGCACCTAAGGCTGAATTTGAAATATATCCACGGCATGCAACGGTTCCTGAAACAGAAATCACTTTTTATAATAATTCGGAAAATGCTACCCGGTATCTCTGGGATTTCGGAGATGGTCATTTTTCGGAAGAAGCGGAGCCCGTGCATCATTATTCTTCGGAAGGGCCTTTTAGCATAGTTCTGAAAGTGTGGTCACCACAGGGATGCATGGATACCATTATGGTGAAGAATGCTTTTGAAAACAGTATGTACTTTATCCGCTTTCCCAATGCTTTCATTCCCAACCCCAATGGCCCCTGTGACGGTTATTTTACCGAGGCTCCAGGAGCAAATGAAGTCTTCCACCCTGTTTGGAAAGGCGTTTCAGAGTATCACTTGCAAATTTACAATCGCAGGGGGGAACTGATTTTCACAAGCAATGAGCTACAAAGAGGATGGGATGGTTATATCCTTGATAAAATGGCGAAAGCAGATGTATATATCTGGAAAGCAAAAGGAACTTTTTCCAATGGGAAACCCTTCGTGCGCTTTGGAAATGTAACATTGATCAAAAAGAAAAATTAATCCCAAATGTGCAATAGAGTTATTGTACATGGCTCTATTGCGCATAAGCCGGCCCAAGTAGCAAAGTTTACGTAAAAAGATGTGCCGGTCCTAATCATTAGATTTTTACATACAGGACAATGTATATTGAACCGAATAATACTTATTGCTAAAAGTAAACAATAGCATTACTTTATCCGTTTGTGTATGAAATGATTTCATTTATCAATTTATCTTATCATTTATTTAACTTATTTTTTTACATTTGATGTTAAATAAAAGGATCTGATTGAAACTAATAGATAAATTATCTCGTAAATTAAACAATGTAATTTTTGCATTTAGATTTTTTCTTTTTGTATGCGGGGGAGGACTGTATTTTATAACAAGCTGATAATAAACATATTGGTGAAAAGATTCTTGGTCATATTTTTTTGGGGGATATTTTTTTCCACGCCCTTCTTTGCCCAGGATCCCCAGTTTTCCCAGTTTTACGCCAATCCCCTTTATCTCGGGTCTGCTTTTACCGGAGCTACCGAAGAGAACCGGATTGTGATGAATTACCGAAACCAGTGGCCTGCCATTCCCGGGGTTTTTACGACATATAGTTTTTCTTTTGATAAATATTTTCAGAATTTCAATTCAGGCGTGGGTTTTCTTGCCTTGTACGACGTCGCCGGTTCGGGTCATTTAAGTAATCTGAATCTGGGGTTGCTCTATTCCTATAACATTCAGGTCACTGAAGATATATACGTCAGGCCCGGCATACAGGTGAAATATACCCAATTGTCTCTCGATTTCTATCGACTTATTTTTAATGATCAATTGTCGCCGGGGGGAAATACGCCTCCTACCGAGCAGCCTCCCTTTGACAATGTCGGAGATATTGATGCGGAAACTTCCGTATTGGCCTATACGGATAAATATTGGTTCGGGACTACGGTGGATCATTTGCTGAGACCCAAACAGTCTCTGTATGGGGATGCCAGCCAACTGCCCATCAAAGTGTCTGTCTATGGGGGGGCACAGGTAATCCGTAAGGGTAGGTTATTAAAACCGATAGAAGAGAGCCTCTCCCTGGCATTCCTTTTTAAATCACAAGGTGCCTTCAAACAACTGGATATGGGTTTATACTGGTATAAAAGCCCTCTGATGTTTGGGTTCTGGTATCGGGGATTCCCCCTGTTCAAAACAGTGAAAGGGTATTTCGACCGGGATGCTATGGTTATCCTCGTGGGATATAAGACCAAACAGATTCATGTGGGTTACAGTTATGATTTTACGATTTCCCGTCTGGTTATGTCTACAGGAGGATCTCACGAGATCTCTTTTATGTACGAATTCAGGACAACACAATATAAAAGAAGAAAAATCCACGCTATTCCCTGCCCCGAGTTTTAACCGTTTTTACAGCATTTTTTCCCTATGATACGAATATCGTTCCCTCCTTTTCTTTGTGTCAAAAACTTTGATCTGTTCCAGGAATCCGGAATAATTAGTTGGAATATTATTTTTTCCTGATGAGATGTTTGTGGATAGAGGAAATCGTATATCTTTGCGGGGTAAATAAAAATCCAAAACGATGAAGAAAACTTCACTGGTCATTAATGTTATCCTTATCATTGCTGTTGTTGTTTTATTTGTTCTGCATTTTACCCATGCTGAAAGCAGTCCTCAGAAAACAAACGTTACAACCCGTGCAGATACTGCCGGACATCCTGCATTCTCCATTGCATATGTTAATATGGATACACTCATGGCCAATTATGATTTTTCGGTTGACCTCCAGCAAAAACTTGCCAAAAAGCAAAAAGTATCGGAAGATAAGTTAAACACCCGGGGCCAGAAATGGCAAAATAAAGTAACAGAATATCAGAATAATATGAAACGGGGCTTGGTAACACGTTCCGAAGCACAGAAAATTGAACAGCAACTCTCACAGGAGCAGCAGGAGATACTTAAAATGAAAGATGATCTGGCCTCCAAACTTATGGAAGAACAGCAGGTGAGTACAAGAAAAGTGCTGTACAGTATAACGGATTATCTCAATGAGTTTTCAAAAGCTCATCATTATAAGTATATCTTAAGTACAACCACGCTGGGTGGTACAATCCTTTATGGGGATAAGGATCTGGATGTTACTCGGGATGTACTGGAAGGGTTGAATAAAAAGTACGAATCCGTCAGGGATTCCGTGCTGAAGGCCAATTAATATGGAGGCACTGGAGACCTATCTTAAACGCCGGGTCTCTTTTCCTGCTCTCATAGACCGGCCCCCCCGGTCACATCTTACCAATGTTGTCGTAATTCCCTGCCATGATGAAACCCGGGTGACAGATACCCTGTCATCCCTTTCTGCCTGCTCTTTACCCCATAATCCGGTGGAAGTGATTATTGTTATTAACGCTTCGGAAAAGGATCCTCCGGAAGTGATTGCCAGAAACCGGCATACTCTGCAGGAAATTGCAAACCTGACCAGGGAGGTGCATCACGATAAAATTCGTTTTTTCCCGGTTATTATTTCTGACCTTCCTGCAAAAAAAGCAGGGGTGGGGCTGGCCCGGAAAATTGGTATGGACGAAGCGGTCAGAAGATTCCTGTGGACACATAACAGGAATGGAATCATTACCTCGCTGGATGCCGATACCCTGGTTGACCGTAATTATCTTAAGGCCCTGGAAGAATTTTTTATGCATAAACCTGAACTCTCCGGGGTTTCAATCTATTTTGAACATCCCTTGGATGGATATGTTTTTCCACGGGAGGTTTACAGAGCCATCATCCGGTATGAACTTCACCTCCGTTATTTTGTCAATGCACTGCGTTTCATCGGGTATCCCTATGCTTTCCATACCGTAGGTTCTGCCTTTGCTGTCAGGGCGGATGCCTATGTCAAACAGGGAGGAATGAACAGCAGGCAGGGCGGAGAGGATTTTTATTTCTTGCAGAAAATGATTAAGTCCGGATATGTTGCCGACCTGACGGAAACAAAGGTAATCCCCTCCCCGCGTCCGGGAACAAAAGTGCCTTTTGGTACCGGTCCGGAAATACAAAAGTTTCTCACCGGAGAGAAAAAAGAAATCCTTACCTATGCCCCGGAGGCTTTCCTGGAACTGGCTCGTTTCTTTTCGCTGATACCCCGGGTCTATACCGGGAAAAAAAATGCCGGTGAGGTATTTGAACAACTACCGGATTCTTTGCGAAAATTTCTGGGGAAAGAACATTTTGTGCTTAAAATGCAGGAGATTATTGGGAATGTGGCCTCGGAGAAAACATTCCGGAAACGCTTCTATCACTGGTTTGATACCTTTAGAGTAATCAAGTACCTGAATGATAGCCATAAACATTTTTTTAATAAAAAACCGGTAGCAGCTGCGGCACGGGAATTACTGATAAAAGAAGGTGTTTCATCCCTGCCGGAATCAACCGGGGAACTCTTGGTTTATTTTAGAGAACTGGATAAAGATCCCGGAAGAAACAATCTTTCAATTATTTGATAACCGATAGATACGGAAACGGGTGTTACTTGTCCTTGTCAATAACGATAAAAAGATCTTCATTCTTTTTTTTCATGAGATATTGTTCGCGGGCAAACTTTTCCAGGCTCTTGTCGTCCGTCTCCAGTTCTTTCAGCTTGCGGGTGTCCTCCTTTATTTTTTTCTGATAATATTCCTTATCATTTTTTAATTGATTTAGTTCCCTTACCTGTTTCATCCTGTCCAGCAGGTTATTGCTGTCGAACAGTAATAGCCAGATAATGAATAGCAGCAGGGTGAGAACATATTTGTTCTTCAGAAAGTGAAAAGTCTTTTTTAACAAAGGAGAACCCATAGGTATGATTGTTTCAGGGACAAAATTAATGAAAATAAGGAAACGATGTGGTCTGAATAGAAAAAACCGTAACTGCATTTAAGTTACGGTTTCATGCAAAAAAACTCCCCCGGGCCTTTGTTACCCGAAAGGATGACTTTGTCCGGTCAGACAGGTCTGCCCCGGGGTGCCACTTATCCCTCCCCTTGAGGAGTGATCAAAACTTTCTCAGAAAGTTTTGGGAGAGAGCTAATAAAGAAATTTTATTAAGAATATGACCATGAAAATGACTTACTCTTCCAAAAACGGATAGCGATAATCTTCAGGAGGCACAAAATTTTCTTTGATGGAGCGGGGAGATACCCAACGCAACAGATTCAGGATGGAACCTGCTTTGTCGTTGGTGCCGGAACCACGGGCTCCTCCGAAGGGTTGTTGCCCCACTACGGCACCGGTAGGCTTGTCGTTGATATAAAAATTTCCGGCCGTATTGACAAGGCGCTCGGTGGCACGTTTGATGGCAAAGCGGTCTTGGGCAAAAACAGCTCCGGTAAGTCCGTAAATAGAGGTGCTGTCCAGCAGGTCCATGGTTTCTTCAAATCGATCATCCGGATAAACATAGACAGTGATCACAGGCCCGAATAACTCTTCTTCCATTGTAACGTAATGCGGGTCCAGTGCCCGGATTATGGTGGGTTCGATAAAATAACCTGTACTCTTGTCATGCCCTCCGCCAACGACAATCTCCGCTTCTTTGGACTTTCTTGCTTTCTCAATATAACTGGTGATCTTATCAAAAGAGGGTTCGTCAATGACTGCATTGATGAAATTGGTAAAGTCCTCCGGAGGCCCCATTTTAAGTTTTTTTACGGTTGCAACCAATTCTTTTTTCATTTCTCTCCACATGGTCTCCGGGATATAGGCCCTGGAAGCTGCCGAACATTTTTGTCCCTGATATTCGAAAGCACCCCGGATAATGGCAGTGATCACAGCTTTTTTATTGGCAGAAGGATGAACCAGGATATAGTCTTTTCCTCCTGTTTCGCCTACTATGCGTGGGTAGGACTTGTAAGTTTTGATGTTTTCTCCGATCATCTTCCAAATGCTTTGGAATACGGCCGTGGAACCGGTAAAATGAAACCCCGCAAAATCCGGGTGAGTCAATACTACGCGGGCGGCGGTAGGCCCCGTAGCAAATACCAGGTTTATGACTCCGTCCGGAAGGCCGGCTTCCCGGAATATTTCCATCAACATATGGGCTGAATAAATAGCGGTTTTGGATGGTTTCCAGACAACCACATTGCCCATCAATGCCGGAGCTGTGGGGAGATTTCCTGCAATAGAAGTGAAGTTGAAGGGCGTGAGTGCGAACACAAAACCTTCCAGCGGCCTGTATTCCATCCGGTTCCATACTTGCGGGGCAGAAGAAGGCTGTTGGTTGTAAAGCTCGGTCATGTATTGCACATTAAAACGGAAAAAGTCAGCCAGCTCACAGGCAGCGTCAATTTCGGCCTGAAAAACATTCTTGGACTGCCCGATCATGGTGGCTGCATTCAACTTGTGACGATAAGGCCCCGAAATCAGGTCAGCGATCTTGAGGAAAATGGAAGCCCGGTGTTCCCAGCTTAATCCGGACCATTGCTCTCTGGCCGCAAGCGCTGCATCAATGGCTTTCCGTACCTCTTCCTCTCCTCCCTGGTAATAATAGCCCAGGGTGTGGTCAATTTTGTGGGGCGGAAAAACCCGTACTTTTTTGTCGGTCTTGACTTCTTTCCCTCCGATAAACATCGGAATGTCAACGACATTGTTATAAACCCAATGAATCTCTTCTGCAATGGCTTTTCTTTCCGGCGTACCGGGAGCGTAACTTAAAATAGACTCGTTTTTAGCTGTGGGTACATGGTAAATTCCTTTTGGCATAATGATCTGTTTATGGTTATACAAAATTCGAGTACAAAAATAATGCATAAATATTCATAAAAAATGCTTAAAATCATGTTACTCATCATATGTATTTTAGTTATTAGCTACTAAATTTGATATTTTATTTTTAATCATAAAACCGACAAAAGCATGAACTGGAAAGTGTACGGAATTGAGCAAATGTTACAAAGGCTGGGTATCCGGGATATCAACCCGGGTGTTACCACCGGTACAACCTGGGTGGATACGAACGGACCGTTAACGGAATCAGTATCTCCCATTGACAGCAAACCCATTGCCAAAGTGAAGAATGCTACGATTGAAGATTATGAAAAAGTAATCAGGAACGCACAGGAAGCTTTTAAGGAATGGCGGCTGGTGCCTGCTCCAAAAAGAGGAGAGGTGGTCAGGCAGATAGGTTTGGCTTTGCGTGAACATAAAGAGGACCTCGGAAAACTTGTTACCCTGGAGATGGGCAAGATTTACCAGGAAGGAATGGGCGAAGTGCAGGAAATGATAGATATCTGTGATTTTGCCGTGGGGCAATCCCGCCAGCTATACGGATTTACCATGCAGTCGGAAAGGCCTAAACACAGAATGTATGACCAGTATCATCCCTTGGGCGTCGTTGGTCTTATCACATCCTTTAACTTTCCCGTTGCCGTCTGGGCCTGGAATGCGATGATTGCTGCCGTGGCCGGTGATGTAGTGGTGTGGAAACCCAGTTCAAAAACACCTCTGACAGCGATCGCTGTGCAAAATATTATTGCTTCCGTGTTGAAGAAAAACAATGTGCCCGAAGGGGTCTTTAACCTGGTGATCGCCCGGTCATCTGTGATGGGTGATAACTTTCTGGCCGACAAACGGGTTCCTTTGATTTCCGTTACCGGCTCGACAGCCGTGGGGAAACATGTGAGCGAAAGGATCGCCAAAAGACTGGGACGCGTGATAGCCGAACTGGGTGGGAACAATGCCGTAATCGTCTCCAAACATGCAGATATTGACCTGGCTATCCCTGCTATCGTGTTTGGGGCTGTGGGCACCGCCGGACAACGCTGTACCACTACCCGCCGTCTGATCATCCACGAAGACGTTTATGATGATGTGAAAAAGAGACTGCTCAATGCCTATGAACAGGTTATTCATAAAATAGGAAACCCGCTGGATGAAAAAAACCTGATAGGTCCGCTGATCGATCGCTTTGCCATGGACATGTATACCAACGCCCTGGAACAGGTAAAAGAAGAGGGAGGTAAGGTGATATTCGGGGGGGAGGTATTGAAAGGAGAACAGTATCCCTCCGGTCTGTATGTGACGCCTGCCCTGGCAGAGGTGGAAAATCACTATAAAATCGTTCAGGAAGAAACTTTTGCACCGATCCTGTATCTGATCAGGTATAAAACATTCGACGAGGCAATAGCCCTGCACAATGATGTACCCCAGGGCTTGTCATCCGCTGTATTTACCCTGAACCTGCGGGAAGCCGAAGAATTTTTGTCGGCAAGAGGCTCGGACTGTGGTATTGCAAATGTAAACATAGGTACTTCAGGAGCTGAAATCGGAGGAGCCTTCGGCGGAGAAAAAGATACCGGCGGAGGATGGGAATGCGGCTCGGATGCTTGGAAAGTTTATATGAGACGCCAGACCAATACCATCAATTTCGGAACGGAGCTGCCTTTGGCCCAGGGTATTAAATTTGAATTGTAATGAATTATACACATAAAAAAACAGATTCCGGGGAAGCTTGGATTATCAAATTTCGGGTACGCTCAAAAAAATAAGTGCGTTTTTCCGGGGCTTTATCCTTTGCACCCCAGGTCTCAACCTTCTTACCTGTCCGTTCCGTTGTTGATGATTTTTATACCGACCAGCTGGTCATACCTTTCGAAAGAAGAACGGTGATATACCAGTATCGTGTAGTCGTTTTCCGTTTCAAAATGGGAGCCTTCAATGCGGGTCAGATCCCCGCGGACCTGACCGGGTGATTTGACAGCATAGGCATAGTTGTAATAACCCTGTTTCAGTAAAAGGGTACCTTCATAATTGTGGGTATCCATATGGTAAGTCAACCGGTTGTTTTTTGTGTAATTCCATCCGGTAAGGGCCCCGGTTATATATACCTCTTCGTCAAAAGGGAAATTGGAAGGCAATGAGAAATATACATTGAGATAGTCTGCATCGGTATCCGGGTCAGTTCCCAGTGAATTCTTTATATAGAATTTTCCGTTCAGATCTTTGTCCGAAAAATAAGGCCCCGTCGATCGCATCGCATCCGGTTTGAGGCGTATGTTATAATAAGGAGCAATATATTCTATCTTATCAATATGCCGGCTTTGATATCTGATGCTTTTGATGTCGAAATTCCGGAATTCATTCTCTCCGTGAAAAACAAGACCGGAGACATGGTCATATACCAGTTTTCGGTTTTCTTCCCGGGAGGGTTGTATGCCAAAAAGAGCATTGTCCCAACGACCGTTTTGTCTAATCACAACATATAGTTCATCACGGGGAGATTGTACGGCATAACCGCTGTAATCCACGGATATAAGCAGTTCCTGGTCTTTGGCACGATCAGGACCCGCCGGGGGAATAACCTTTCCGTCTATGTCCACTCCGGTGGTGTAAACCATGAAACGGGCGGTTAAAACAGGCTTTTCCCGGTCCATTTCTTTGTAAACCAGTATTACAT
>JAGGWN010000128.1 GCA_021157415.1 Bacteroidales bacterium
CAACACACAATATCGGGCATTACGGATTGGCATTTGATTATTATACTCATTTTACTTCCCCCATCCGTCGTTATCCCGACATGATGGTACACCGCTTGTTGCAGGCTTATCAGAATGGGGCCAAATCTGCCAACGCAGAAGAGTATGAAACCAGGTGCAGACATGCTTCAGAAATGGAACGCAGGTCTATAGATGCCGAAAGGGCTTCCATCAAATACAAACAGGTGGAATATCTGGCCGATAAGGTGGGTGAACAGTATGAAGGAATCATTACCGGAGTGACAGACTGGGGGATTTATGTAGAGATCAATGAAAACAAATGCGAAGGGATGATTGCCATCCGGGAACTGGCAGATGATTTTTATGAACTGGATGAAGAAAATTTTACTATCATAGGCCGGAGAAAAGGTCGTAAATTCCAGTTAGGCGACTCTATCAGGGTGGAAATAGTCAGAGTGAACCTGGAGAAAAGACAATTGGATCTGGTGTTGGCCGAAGAATAATTCCGGGACCGGCAGCGCACTCTTGGAGGGAGGGTAAGAAAAGGGGAAGTCTCATGTAAAACGAATATATACGGGGATGAGAAATACACGTTATCCGGGTCATAAAAGACAACTTCGCAGTGAGATCGTCCGTGTTGCCAGCGAGGTATTTGCCCGTTTCGGATACCGGAAAACCACCGTGGAGGATATTGCCAACCAGTTACACATGGTGAAAAGTTCCCTGTACTATTATTTTAAGGGGAAGGACGATATTTTTAACGCTGTTGTAGATTGTGAGGCCAAAAAGATCCGCAGAAAACTGACAGACATCATTGAACAAAACGATGATCCGCGCACCCGCTTGCGGAAATATATCATTGCACGTATGCAGGCGATGTATGATATTTCTCTTAACTATTCCTCCATCTTTGATCCGGCACTGATTCATTATGATTTTATTGAGAATGTGCGGAAAAAATACGATCGTCTCGAACACTATACCATCCGCAGAATTCTGGAAGAAGGAATAGGCCGGGGTGTTTTTACCGATCAGGATCCCTCCCTCGCATCCACTGTCATTTGCAAAGCCATGAAGGGATTGGAGATCCCTCTTTTCTGGCGGGAAAAAGAAGGACAAGACTTTCATCATGTGGAAAACCTGGTGCATTTGTTGTTTTATGGAGTGGTGAAAAGACAAGCATTACATTGATTTTCCCAAAACAGATTATCTTTCCTCTGAAAAAATTTATGTAGGTTTGTAAACGAAACGTAACAAAAATTAATGTATATGAAAAAACTGTTTGTCATTTCTTTTATGTTGATGGGTCTGGCCGTCCAGGCACAAAATGCAGATGTGATTCTGGGAAAATGGTTTAATGAAGAAAAAGATGCCATCATTAAAATTTATGAAGATGGCGGTAAATATACGGGTAAGATCGTATGGTTGAAAGAGCCATTTGAGAACGGAAAACCCAAGGTGGATGATAAAAATCCCGATCCCAAACTGCAAACAAGACCGGTAATGGGTATGAAATTGTTTTGGGGTTTTACCTACGACCCGGACGAAAAGGAATGGACCGACGGAAGAATATATGATCCCAAAAGTGGCAAGACTTACGATTGCTACATGTGGATGGACGGCAGTGATCTGAAGATCAAGGGATATGTGATGGGGATGAAATTCCTCGGCCGTAAAACAACCTGGACGAGAGCAGAGTAGAACCCGAGAAGGTTTTTATGAGCAGCTGAAACCGCGAAATTTGCATGTTGCGTATGCGTCATGCCTGTATTTCGTGTGTGCTATTATGCTTAAAGTTTTTATGAGCGTAGCGAACTGAAATTCCTGCGAATGTGCGAGCAACTGAGGAAGGCCATGAAAGGGGCAAGTTACTTATGTTCCCATTCATATCCTCCGGGAACATCTTTTACCACGATCCCCAGTCCGGACAACATGTTCCGTATTTTATCGGCGGTCTCAAAGTCTTTTTTCTTTTTGGCCTCCATGCGGATATCGAGGATAAGACGGATAAGGTCGTCAGCAACACTCTCCTGTGCCGGTTTCTCTTCCTGTTTCAGTCCCAGGATGTCATAGACAAAAGTGGCAAAGAATTTCTTCATTTTTGCCAGGTCTTCAGCCGTCAGGTTCCCTTTGCCGGAGGCGATCAGATGAATCTGTTTAACGCCTTCAAAGAGATGGGAGATCAATACCGGTGTGTTCAGATCGTCATCCAGCGCCTCAAGGCATTTTTTGTTTAATTCTTCCGGGTCATAAGTGCTTGTAGCGGCAGCTTTAATCTTTTCCAGTGTTTCCATGCCTTCGAAGAGACGTTCCAGTCCCCTTTCCGAAGCCTGGATGGCACGGTTGGAGAAGTTGAGCGTACTGCGATAATGAGCTTGCAGGATGAAGAAACGAATGGCCATGGGCGAGTAGGCTTTTTCCAGCAGCTTGTGATCCCCCGAGAACAGTTCGTTGAGAGAGATAGCGTTCCCCAGCGACTTACCCATCTTCTGGCCATTGATGGAGATCAGGTTATTGTGCATCCAGTAACGTACCGACTCTTTGCCCAGGGCGGCGGTGGACTGGGCAATCTCACATTCATGATGCGGAAACAACAGGTCCATACCTCCTCCATGAATATCAAAGGAGTCCCCGAGATATTTGGTACTCATCGTAGAGCATTCGATGTGCCAACCCGGATAGCCTTCACTCCACCGGGAAGGCCATTTCATGATGTGGCCGGGTGTGGCTTTTTTCCACAAAGCAAAATCATAAGGGTGTCTTTTTTCTTCCTGCCCTTCAAGGTTACGTGTGTTGCTGATGAGGTCTTCCAGTTTCCGTCCCGAGAGCTTGCCATAATGGTAATCGTGGTTGTATTTTTCTACGTCAAAGTAAACAGAACCGTTGGATTCATAGGCGTAACCATGTTTCAGGATCTTCTCGGTAAAAAGCTGTTGTTCGATAATGTGACCTGAAGCATGAGGCTCGATATCCGGAGGCAATGTGTTGAGCTGCTCCATATTGTGATGGTAGCCATTGGTGTAACGTTGTACGATCTCCATGGGCTCCAGCTCCTCCAGACGGGCCCGTTTTCCTATTTTGTCTTCCCCGGAATCGGCATCATTCTCCAGATGCCCCACATCGGTGATATTGCGTACATAACGTACTTTGTATTCCAGATGTTTCAGATAACGATACAGCAGATCAAAAGTGATGGCCGCCCGGGCATGACCCAGGTGAGCATCCCCGTAAACCGTAGGACCGCATACGTACATACCTACGTGTGGAGGTTTGATGGGCTTAAACTCTTCTTTGCGACGCGAAAGTGTATTGTATATCTTCAACATGACCGATTACGTTTCTCAGATGAAATGCAAAATTACAAAAATACCCGGAATATACGTGTGAAGTGTAAAGAGTGGAGTTTGGAATACTTTGGTTCGTATTCCGTTTTCAATGATTGGATAAAAATAAAGCCAGGTTTTTGACGCCTGGCTGCCCTGATTGAATCAAGTATATGTGGAAGATTGCCTGTTGATAAAGAAGGATCAAAATCTATGCCAAAATTTATTTCATGGGGATAAAAACAGCACATACCGGCTTGGGAACCATGACCTTGATATTGGTCTTTTGCAATCTCCCATCTTTCTTTCTTTTGAATATCACTATGTTGCCGGAGTCCTGGTTTAGTACCAATAAAAAATTCTCCGTAGGATCCAGGGTGAAAAAACGGGGTGTAATACCCCCGCAGGGATAGTCCCCTGCATGGACAAGAAGTCCATTGTCCCGGATGCGGAACAGGGCAATGCTGTTGTGGCCGCGGTTGGAGGCGTACAGATATTTTCCGTCGCGGGTGATCTGCAACTCGGCGCCGGTGTTGCCTGCTTTGCGGGTGCCCTGTGGAAGCAATGAGACTTGTTGTGTCTTTGTCCAGGTTTTCCGGTCAGCAGATATCGTAAATACGGTAATCCCGGAACCCATTTCCTGCAAAACATAGAGAGATTTTTCATCCGGAGAAAAAGCCATATGCCGGGGACCCGATCCGGGAGTCATCTCAAGAAAAGGAGTGGTCCACGGCGCAAGTTTCCCTGTTTTTAACCTTATCTGATAGATGAAGACCTTGTCCAGACCCAGATCCGGTACATATAGCAGGTTCAGAGAGGGATCCATGACCACTTCGTGGGCATGCGGGCTTTTTTGCCGGTCTGCATTGATACTGCAACCGTAATGGCGGACCAAATCGGTGCGTGTGCCGACGCTGCCGTCAGATCTGACCGGAAAAACCGTGATACTACCTCCTCCGTAGTTGGCGGTGAACAATAATTTTCCGGTATGGTCCAGGGTAAGATGACAGGGCCCGTTGCTGCCGGTAAGCGCCTGACCCAGAAAGTCCAGATTGCCGGTTCTGCGGTTGACAGAAAAGGCAGCCACCGCCCCTCCTTTGTTCTGGTCCTCCGCAACCAGTTCGCTTACAGCATATAGATGCGACTGGTCCTTATCCGTAACAAGAAAAGATGGATTTTCAACACCCCTGATTACGGATTGATAGGTTACTGTGCCGCTGTCTGCAGAAAAACGGTACAGGTAAATTCCTTTACCGCCGTCTTTTGCCATCGTGTATGTACCGACATACATGTAATAATCCTGTGCACGAAGGAGCGATAAACCCGAGAAAAACAAAATGGCAGTAAAAAAGGCAAAGATTGATTTTTTAATCATGACATAAAATTTTTGTTCATGTTGAGCAGCCCTGTCCGGCTGCTTTAACTTTAATAAAAGTTTATTTGTCGTTTGTTTCTATATTTAACTCAGGTTTCCTATTTTGCGGGGGAACCCCTTAACAGCAGCCTTGCCACTTCCAGGTCAAATTCCGTCGTGATTTTCATGTTCCTTTTTTCTCCTTCAACCAGATGAATGGATTCCCCCAGATTTTCGACAACGGTAGCCTCGTCGGTAAATTC
The DNA here is from genome assembly GCA_021157415.1 of Bacteroidales bacterium. Lineage (GTDB taxonomy): Bacteria > Bacteroidota > Bacteroidia > Bacteroidales > VadinHA17 > DRPN01. Next base: position 4,941 of record JAGGWN010000128.1, read on the forward strand.
AGGCAGGTATTCCTGGAGAAAAGCTTTTTTTAGCAGATGTGTCGGGAAAATCTGGGGAGTCTGGACATAAAAAATCCTGTTTCTGTTAAGAGGCCGGTTTCCTTCAGAGGTAAGGATACGCAATGAGTCGGGGACAGGTAATACCGGAATGGCATTCCCTTTTTCACGGGCTGCCCGGAATGTTCTTTCGATCAGAGCGGGAGAAACCAGTGGGCGGCTGGCATCATGGACCGCCGTATAATCTCCTTCGGGGATCAGGGCCAGACCGTTTCGTACCGAATGAAACCGTGTTTCTCCACCGGCGGTTATTTTATAGTTCAAAAAATGAGAAAATCCATGGATTTCTTCCTGCCAGTGAGCGATCCAGTCTTTATGCAATACCAGGATGACCGGCATGCCGGGATCATAATTGTGAAAAGCCTGCAACGTATGCCACAATACCGGATGATCGCCGAGCATTAAAAATTGTTTGGGAACCGGTTGTCCCATGCGCTTTCCCTCGCCTCCGGCGACTATAATTACTGAATCTCCCTGCATGAATAAAAGAGGTTACTTATACAAGACTCTTTTGATGTTGCGTTTGGGGGTTCGCTGAAAATCATCCTTCATGATTTCCACTTTGTAAATCTGCATAAAGGATGCCAGCTCCTTATTGGCTTCTTTTCGCACGCCGTCCAGCGCCCTGAGTACTTCCTCGTCTGTCGTAATCCCCTGTTTTTTTAACTGTTCAAAATCGGGATAAATCAATGCCACGACCTTGTGATCACGACCTACCACCAGAGCTTCTGAAACAAGAGGGTTATTGTTCAGCACAGCCTCGATCTCCTCGGGGTAAATGTTTTGTCCCGAAGGTCCCAGGATCATGTTTTTGCTTCTGCCACGAATGAAGATATTCTGTTCCTTGTCCATGGTGCCCAGATCCCCGGTATGGAGCCATCCATCGGGTTCCAGAACTTCACGGGTGGCTTTTTCGTTTTTATAGTAGCCATCCATAACATTGTCTCCTTTTACCAGTATTTCGCCGGCCTCATTTTCCGGGTCGTCCGAATCAATCTTCACCTCCAGGGTATCTACCGGTCGACCGCAGGAGAACAACTTGTGCGTGTTCCACGAAGCATAGCTGATCAAAGGCCCGCATTCGCTCATGCCGTATCCGACCGTGAACGGGAATTTAATTTTATTGAAGAATATTTCCGCTTCCGGATTAAAAGCTGCTCCGCCGATGATAAGCTCCCTGAAATTGCCACCGAATACCTGGTAAATCTTTTTGTTTATGACATTGTACAGGATCTTATTGATAAGAGGCACCTTCAACAGAATACGCATCGTAGGTTTCTCCAGTGAGGGAACGATCTGTTTTTTGTAAATTTTCTCTATCACCAGGGGCACCGACAGGATCAGCCGGGGTCTTATCTCTGCAAAAGCTTTGGTGATGATCTTCGGAGAAGGGGTCTTGGTCAGAAAAGTAATATGACATCCCAGGGTGAAAGGAAAAAGAAACTCAAAAGCACAACCGTAAGCATGGGCCAGCGGCAGGAAAGATACAATCCGGTCGCCAGGATTCAAGGGCATGTGACGATGGGCATACCGTACATTGGCAGCCAGCGAATTGTGCGACAGCATAACCCCTTTTGAGTTGCCGGTGGTGCCGGAGGTATAACTGATCACAGCCAGTTTGTCGTTGGTGATCTCGGGATAATGCAAGTCTTCTCTGCGATATCCCTCCGGATAAGCTTGCTGAAACAAATCATCCCACTGCCTGAAGAAAGTGGTAACTTTGTCATCAGCAGCCTGTAACAACGAAAAATCTTCCAGGTCAATGATCGTCTTTACCTGTGGGAAAGCTGAAGAATCCAGGGGTTCAAACAGGTTTTTCTCGGAAAATAATATTTTTGAATCGGAATGGTCAACCAGTTTCTGAATATCTTCCGGCCTGAAATCAGGCAACAGCGGAACGACAATCGCACCATATGTGACCGTGGCCAGATAAACAACCGCCCAGTGAACTGAATTTTTCCCGATCAGAGCGACTTTGTCCCCTTCTGTAATACCGTTTTCACGGTAAAAAAGATGAATTCTGGCCATTAGAATGGCGATCTCACGATAGGTGAAATCTTTTCCCATGTAATTGGAAAGAGCCTTGATCTCCCATCCTTTTTCAATGCCTTCCCGGATGTAATGGACCAATGTTTCTTTTAGCATGATTATGTTTTTTTAGTCATTTTCTGTAAAGGTAAAAATACTTGTGTATTTTATCAATTCTTTTACCTCCCGAGTGCGCAATGGTTTCTGGAATAGAACATCAGAGGAGATATTTCAAGGGGAAGAAAAGGCGTAGTCAGTCATAGAATGTCAATATCTGAAAATACATCATAAAATAAAACACAACAATGGCCAGATGGAAAAAGGAAAAAACCCAGTTATAAAGATGTCTTTTGTGCCTGATCTTTTTCCGTACCAGCATGATGATCGTGGGAAGGAACAGGGAAAGAAAAACCAGTATCAGACGAACCGTATGAAAGTATTCGTCAAGGTTGTTCTGATAAAAAGCCAGGAAATAAAAAAAGGCAAGGATAAAGAAAAGATAGATCAGATAGCTTACTTTCAGAAAAAGATAAGAAAACTTATGTTTGCGATGGGGCAGATAAGGGCGTAACAGCACAATGGCCAGGAAATACAAAATAACAAATCCGGCAATAAGGAGTATCCTGATTAATATTTGAGTACCTCCGGGATGCATGCTCGCCTCCTGTTAAATAAGAACCACAAGATACAAAAATATTGGCATGTTGGAATAGGGCCATGACATGAAGGGAACGCTATTTTGTTCTCCTTACAACGGACTGTCAGAACCCCTTTTATTTGTTATTTATCGGATCTCACTTCTGTGGTTCCATACCAGGGCGCTGGCTCCCAGGACGGCTGCGTTTTGTGTATTTAACCTGGAGGGCAGCAGTTTTACTTTTCCTTTGTATATCTCCAACAGATTTTGTTCCATATGGCGGCGGGTGGGTTCGAAGATAAGATCTCCCGACAAGGTCAATCCGCCAAACAGGAAGATGGCCTCCGGATTGGTATGTGCCACTACATCTGCCAGTTTATACCCCAGCATCCTGCCGGTGTGTTCAAAAGCTGCCAGCGCTACTTTGTCTCCTTTTTTGGCCGCCTCACTGACGTCGGCAGCTGTCAGCTCGTTAAAGCTGAGGGCTCTCAGCGGACTGTCGTCAATCATATCGCCCAGCAATTTAAATACGGTGCGCTTGATGCCGGAGGCAGAGACATAGGTTTCCAGACATCCTTTTCTTCCGCAGGCACATTGGCGGTTGCTCTCTCCCGGGCGGATAGACGTATGCCCGATCTCCCCGGCAAAACCATCATTACCGTAAACCAACTCACCATTGACGACAAAACCACTGCCCAGTCCGGTACCCAGGGTAATGACCACAAAATTTTTCATGCCTTTGGCCCCACCGTAAACCATTTCACCGATGGCGGCCGCATTGGCATCGTTGGTGACAGTAATGGGGAGGGTCGTAAACTGCTTAAACAGGTCTGCCAGCGGGATAACCCCTTTCCAGGGCAGATCGGCGGCATATTCAATGGTTCCTTTGTTGATATTCCCCATCGGGGCACCAATGCCTATGCCCAAAACATTTACTTTTTCGTCGAGTTTGCGGAGCGCCAGACGAACTTTCTCGTTCAGGGCAGCAAGATACACCTCGATTTCGTCATAGTCGCGGGTTATTATTTTCCCTTCTGCAAGAAAGTTCCCTTCTTTGTCCACGATCCCGAAAACCGTATTGGTACCGCCGATATCTATGCCTATGGCAACATGTTTTTTCACCATTGAAAAATTATTTTGAGGGACGAAAATATGAAAATATATTCGTTTACGGAATCCGTGCCCTAAAAGTTACGGAGAAAAAACATGTATGAGTCCGCTCCAAAAAGGGTCTTTGTTGCCGAATTCTTCATTGTCAAGAATTGCTCAATCCTCATTAACAAAAAGTTAACTACGGTTACAACATTCTCTATGCCTCGATTTTAACGAAAATACACCTTTTTAGACTCGGCTCATGTATATAACACTCCCCCTTACTTTCTGCCTTGTGCCTTCTACCTTTTGCCTTATTACTTTCTACTTACCCATATACTCATTCCCCACCTTACGTGCGCGGGTAGGTTTATCCAGGTTGATGTTCAGGGCCAGACCTATTTCTACCAGCACATTCCATCCGGCGGCCAGCTCGATATAATCTTTGTATTCGCCTCCGTCGGGGATGATGATGGTCGGGAAAGAGGTCTGCCGGTGCGAAATGGCCACGACGGTACAACCGACACCTTCCACCAGCACCTGTGTGAATTTTTCTTCTTCACTCTCGAAAGGATCAATGACGATCACCACCTCATCGGGATTCATCACTTCCTCAATGCCGTGTACGGCATAGGTCCCTTCCAGGAAATCGGATTTTTTCCGGGTGATCTCATTGGTTTTGAGTGTCAGTTCTTCCGCTACGCCTGTATTTCGTCCGGCGAAATAGATCATACCGGCGTTTTTCATTTTTTCCACCAGGGCAGGGTCCACTTTTACTTTCATGGCTTCATCCACCTGATCTGCCAGGATGTTTAGATCAGACATCGTTTTGCCTGTAAGATTCCGGTAGAGGCTGTCATAAAACAGGCCCTGCTCAATCACCGATTTAGTGGCGGCTACGGCATCTTCCTTCCCACATTGCAGCACATGGGTGTCCAGGGCCAACTCTTCAAGCGGGGTATTATTGTTGGCGGTTAATGCAAAATAAGCAGTATGCCCATGGTCTTTTAATTGTTTGAAAAGACGGACTACTTCTTTGGTCTTTCCCGAGTTGGAAGCACCGAAAACAGCCAGATCATCCAGCTGGTATTCCAGGGACTGGGTTGCTCCGTCGGTGTATAGAGGCAAACGGTTCTTATCTTTCAGGGAAGCATACATTGTCCGTTTAGCCGGAAAAATACGGCTGCTACCCTCGCCGGTCAACAACATTCCTTTTTTGCTGCGAATCGGCTGAACAAAACGCTCCGTGCAGGCCGGATCAAATTTGCGGATCACTTCGGTGGTCTCCAGCATCTCCCTGATCAGTGCGTATTGCATTTGTTTTTTATCGTTATTATCCATGATATGTAGTTTAAAGTTTCTTAATAAACTCTTTTAGTTCTTCCTGAATGAGCGGGTCCTTTTGAAATCCGCCGCCCAGGTGCTGCCAGAACGGTTCGGCATAATCCACGCCGACCATTTGACCGTAATTTACATTATTTTTCTTCATCTCCCCAAAAAAATCATCCATTTTATGCATGTGACGCATTAGGTCTATCTGGGATTGATGGTGAGAGAGCATATCCATTTTCGCTTCAATCACACTGGTGATATTTACGAAAAAGGAAGGAGTGGCGATCTTGTTTCCGATTGGGTCGGAAAGGGTCAGGGGTGCGGAATGATAAAGCAGCGGGGTTATCTCCACCGGCGGTTCGTCCAGCGGAACATTGGGTAATGAAGAAATCATAGCTGCCGACTCGACGATGTTGCAGGTGGTGCGGTGGTCACTATGATAGTCCACCGGAAGATGTGTGATAACAATCCCGGCTTGCACCTTGCGGATCAGCGCGATGGTCTTGAGACGCATCTCCGTTGTGTCGTAAAGGAATCCGTCACGACCATCCAGACAGTAATATTCGGCATCCAGGACAGCAGCTGCCTTCCGCGCTTCCTCCTTCCGCCTTTCAATGGTTTTTTCTTCGGTGGAGTTGATTCCTCCCATACCTCCGGCCGTCATGGTGGCAATGACAATGCGGTACCCCCGGTTCTTCAGAAGTTTCAGGGTCCCTGCACAAAAAGCTTCCGTGTCGTCCGGGTGGGCATGCAACGAAAGCACGGTTTTGTTAAATTGATGTTCCATTTTTATACTTATTTTAATTTAATTTCTTATTTTACATACTATCTCTCCTGTTTTCCCTGTATGCTCTTCGTTTCTTTTATCAAACGAAAGACAAAGGAGCAGACTGTGCTTTTATATGCGATATAAATATGTTTTACAATCCTTTGGCGGGGATGGGTTTCAGTCTTACAAATTCCGGCAGCGGTTCCGTTAACGGTTTCATATATTCCATGAAACGGTCGCTGACAAAATTTCCTTCTTCGTTGAAGTATTCCCTGGGCATGGGTTTGGCTTTTACGGCTACATCATTTAAGGGCACCTGGTCGTATTGTATCTGATAAGGATCGTTGGATATTCTCTTCATAGACACCATCATACCGCTTACTCCCTCTTTGGCCAGTTCGAGGGCCCGGAAGCCACACCGGTAAGCTTCTTCGATATCCCGCTTTACAGCTCTGTCTTCGGCCGACATAATCAGGGATTCGGTAATCTGAAACTCACCGCGGAAACCGAATTTTTCAGAAATCATCCGGTGCATATTAATGGCCACACTTGTGCCGCCCATCGCCCCGAATTCTATGTTGGAAAACTTGTCCCTGGTCTGAGAAGCGCTCACCGGCGTACCATCGGCATATTTGATTCCCTCGCCACAGACAATAGAAACCCAGCCGTATTGGTTGTAAACTTTTTCAAAATCAGTCAGGAATTTTTCCTTGTCAAAATCAAACTCCGGGGCATAGATAAGGTGCGGAGCATCGTCTTCCGTTTTTTTGGCCATCGCCGTAGCGGCAGCCAGCCATCCGGCATCACGGCCTATGGTCTGGTAGATGACAAACTGGTCCACGTGCTTCATGTCGCGGGCCAGAAAACCTGCCTGCATCACATTCAGAATATTGGAACGGGCTGCCGAAGCAAAACCGGGCGTATGGTCGGTGCCGAAAAGGTCATTGTCCACTGTCTTGGGAATGCCGATGCCCGTAAGTTCATAGCCGGCTTTACGGCAAAATTGTTCCACCCTGTTGATGGTATCCATGGTGTCATTGCCTCCGATCAGAAAAAAATACCGGATATCATATTTCTTCAGCACTTTCAGGATTACGGGAAAATCTTCTTCCTGTACCTTGTGCCGTGTCGAACCCAGGGCAGAGGAGGGGGTGTATTTTAATCCTTCAATGATCTCTTCAGACTGGTTTCCCAGATCAATGATGTCTTCCTTCATAAACCCCTCGATGCCGTATTTCATGCCGTAAACATTTTTGATCTGCGGAATCTTACGGGCTGCTTCCACCACGCCCGCAAGGGAAGCATTAATAACTGCTGTCGGACCTCCCGACTGTCCTACGATTGCATTTCCGGTTAGCATAATCAGCGTTTTTAATTATTATTTAGTTCCAAACAAATCGAACCAAAAATACAAAAAAATAATGACTTGACAAAACAGAAAAGGATATTCTTTTGCTGGAGGATGCAGACTTGGGACGACTGTGTATAATTTAAAAAAACAAAATAATTCAGGCGATATATTTTTCTCAAACACGCTGTAATGATACCCGGAACAGAAAATTATTCCTACGTAGGTGCCTACGTAGAAAAAACAAAAAGGGTGTGCGGCACCTATGAAATAAATTTTATTTTTCCGAAAAACTCCGGCCGGTGGTAATCCGGTTCAGGTGTTTTTACAGGATGCCAGGTGAGATAATGTTTCCGCGACAAATCATCTGCGATTTTATAAAAATTGGCCCGGAAGGTTTTTCCTTCAAAAGTATCAATGGGGTGATCCGTAAAGACCTCTTTGGGGATAACCAGCAATAAATCCCAGGAGAAATCTCCTGTTTTTTCTTCAAAAGGAGCTACCCCCAGCGAAGGATAGCGCTTGATATGTGCAAGAAGTGGCGGCGGCAGTTTCTCACGCGGCGACCGGGAAAAACCTTTTTCGGCCAGACATGTGCCGATACAGTTGGTTTCAAAGTTGTAATACATCCCGTCATCTCCGGGAGCTACAAAAAACTCCACGCAGCTATCCTGCCAGACAGGGCTGTTGTCTTCAGTAAAACGGGCCCGGATAACCGGTTCTCGGACAAAATATTTCAGAATGATATGTCCGGGATCCCAGGCAATCGCAAAATGAACTTCCGGTTTCTCCGGAAAATCTTTCCAGTTCATTTTGTCTATGGGCTGCTTTTCCAGTGTATCCATAAATTGTGATAAAGCATGGATGTCTTCGGGAGAAAGAGCAGAAGGGATTCTGTGAATCGTAAGGGTTTCCATCATTTATCTGCATTAATTTTTTCCAGTTCTTTCCAGGCCAGAGCGCTGGAGCCCAGTATCGCAGCATTATTTTCAGGGATAAGAGAAGGCAGGATTTTTACGGTCCCTTTAAAGATAGACTGGATTTTTTCGTTTACATATTTTTCTGTAGGTTCAAAGATATATTTCCCGGCGTTGGATAAGCCGCCAAAGAGAAAGATTGCTTCCGGACTGGAGAAAGCTACTGAATTGACGATGGACAGAGCCAGCATGTCAGCTGTTTTATCAAACGCTTCCAGGGCGATGGGGTCTCCCTGTTGTGCCGCTTCGGTGATCATCTTGGAGGTAAGTTGATCCGAAGGGACATCCCGGAGGGGACTGTGAACACGACGTTTGGCAAACAACTCCTCCACTGTCCGAACGATTCCGGTGGCAGACACGTAAGTCTCCAGGCAGCCCTGGCGTCCGCATCCGCAGTCGCGTCCTCCAGGCACCATGGTGGTGTGGCCTATCTCACCGGCAAATCCTGTATGTCCGTATAAAACTTCACCGTTGATCACAATCCCGCTGCCCAGACCTGTGCCCAGGGTGTAAATGATGAAATTTTTCATCTGTTTGGCCCCGCCGTAAATCATTTCTCCCAAAGCAGCAGCATTGGCATCGTTGGTAAGCACCACCGGTTCCGTGAAATATTTTGACATCAGTTTACACAAAGGCGTAACTCCTTCCCAGATAAGATTGGGAGGAGATTCTATGGTTCCGTGATAATAATTTCCGTTGGGAGCGCCGATACCGAGAGCTTTCAATTCGATTTCTTCGGGGATTTTTTTCAGCATTTCCAGGATGGCTTCCTGCAAGGCAGAAACATAATCATGGATATCGGGATAGTCTGTGGTGGAAATACGATTTTCTCCAAGTATGTTTCCATCACGATCCACAGCACCCATCACACTATTGGTGCCTCCGATATCGATTCCTACGGTAATGGCTTTTTTCATGAAAAAATAATTTTATTGGTTTGGGTTATTAGATTTTATTCAGGGCTTTATTTACTCTGAGAGAATAAAAAGATAGATACAGAATGTACAGGATGGCTGCCAACGGGACAAAAAATCCCACGGTGGTATTGGATAGATCGGCTACCTTTCCCATGATAGGGGGGAGAACAGCGCCTCCAACAATGGCGGTGATCATCAGTCCCGATAATTCATTGGTACGTTCCGGCAAATCATCAATGGTGATCGAAAAAATTAACGGGAAAATATTGGCAAAACTAATGCCTATCAATGAGATACTTACAACAGCCAGGGATTTTCCTCCTGCCAGAAGCAGAAAAATCCCGGCCAGCGAAAACAGAACCGTAAGAATAAGAAATCGTGTAGCTTTCATCCAGGTGAGGATCACTGCTCCCAGAAAACGCCCGGTCATCAGCCAAAAAAAGAAAAGCCCGGTACCGGCAACGCCCAGCTTCTGGATGTCGATATTGTATTTTTCGTTAAGGTAGATGGGAATGCCCGAGCTAAAAGATTGTTCAGCTCCCACATACAGGAAAATACCCAGAACCATCAGTGCGACAAATGGATTTTTCAACAGGCTGAAACTGGACCGGAAAGAGGCAGGGTGTGAATTTGGATCTTTTTTTTCGTGAATGGGGGTTGGAATGAGGATAAGCAGCGTGATGAACAGAGAGATGGAATAAATGGGGAAAATCACCTCCCATCCTACATTGAAAAACCACCGGGCAACAATTACCGGGATGAGTGATCCCGAGAGTGAGCCGATGGTTTTGACAAACTGGGCCAGGGAAAGATTACGCGAATATCTTCCTTCCGGAGACACATCCCGCATGATGGGATTGCCGGCAACCTGCAGGATGGCATTCCCGCTACCCAGCAATAGTACGGTCAACAACAAAAAAACATAAGGGAAAGAACCGGGTTCCTGGGAATTCAGTCCTCCTATGATTGGAATAATCAGCCCGAGGAGAGCAACTCCTAACCCGAGCACCAATACATGCTTCTTTCCTTTTTTATCCTGGTAAATGCCCATAGGGATAGATAAAATCAGAAACATCAGTAAGCCCATAAACTGAATCAGCGTCGCTGAAAAATTACTCAGCTCATAATATTTTTTGGCTAACCCCACCAGGGGGCCTATAACGTCACCGAAACCCATACATAAAAAAGCCAAAAAAACCGCAGTCGTCTGTAGTTTGGAAGGTCTTGTCATAATATATTGTGTTAAAACGTTTTAGTTGACAGAACAACAAAAATAAAAACTTTTCCCCAAAAACAAAAGATAGGGATAAAACTTCCTTCCTTTTTCACCGGATTCCATTGTCTTCCTTCTTCCCTCGTCTTTCTCATTTTTCCAGCAAATATTTTTTTTCCTTATGCACTTTGAGGATCAGTTCTCCAAAAAGCGTGTTGGCCCAGGCGAACCATTTGCGGGTGAAGTTGGCCGGGTTGTCTTTGTGAAAAGATTCGTGCATGAATCCTGTCCCGGCATGGGTTTGTCGCAGCATATCCAGGCAATAGGCGATCTCCTTGTCATCGTTGCTGGTGAGAGCCCGTGTGATGATGCTCATAGGCCAGATCATGTCCGTCCCCACATGAGGTCCCCCGATGCCCTCGGCGGCCTTGCCGTGAAAAAAATATGGATTATCTTCCCCCAGCACAAATTTACGAGTGTTTTGATATACCGGGTCGTTGGCAGGGACACTGTCAAGATAAGGCATGGAAAGCAGGCCCGGAATATTGGCATCATCCATAAAAAGATGATTTCCGTATCCGTCTGCCTCCAAAGGATAAATATTTCCGTAATGGAGATGAGAGGTTACGGCATATTTTTTCAGGGCTGTCTCCACCTCGTCAGCCAATGCATGGCAGGAGGCGGCAAAAGCAGGTTCCTGCTTTTCGGTTTCCACCAACTCTGCCAGTTGTCGCAGTGAGGTAACGGCAAAGAAATTGGAAGGGACCAGGAAAAGGTAGATTGTGGCATCATCTGAAGGACGGAACACTGAACAGATCATGCCCGTGGGTCGTATGGGATTGCCATAGCCCATCCCGGCTACCGTGTCGGTTTGTCGTGCTGTGACCCTCATAAAAGAATAAGGGCCGTGACCCTCTTTGCGCTGCTGTTCCCGGAAGGTCCGGACGACCAGTTTCATGGCTTTCATCCAGTCATTATCCATGAAAGAGGCATCACCTGTGGTTTTCCAGTAACCGTGAGCCAGCCGGATTGGATAGCACAAGGAGTCCACTTCCCATTTCCTTTCGTGCAGCCACGGATTCATCCTGGTCAGGTCTTTGTCCCATTCGCTGCCGGTAGGACCATCATTGAAAGCGTTGGCGTAGGGATCGATCAGGATACATTGCGTCTGCCTGCGAATGACCCCTTCCAGCAGTTCTTTTAGCTTTTTGTCTTCTTTGGCCAGAGGCAGGTAAGGCCACACCTGAGCAGAGGAATCCCTAAGCCACATGGCATGGATATCGCCGGTGATGACAAAAGTGTCCGGCTTGCCGTTTTGCAGGGAGAAGTTAACGGTGGTATCCAGGGTGTTGGGGAAACAGTTTTCAAAAAGCCATGCCATCTCGGGGTTGGCGATGTCTTTCTTCACCGAAAGAATCGTTTCTTCCACGGCCTCACTTACAAACTTACGTTCTTTCATCGGTGGCCGCCGTGAGGGATAATGTTTTGTCGTAGGCACCGACCAGCCAGGCATACCGGCCATGGCCAGTCCTCCCGCTACCAGTCCGGTTCTCTTTATAAAATTTCTTCGTGTTGTCATGATGTCTTTTAAATTAATCACCTAAAATTATGATTCCATTCCTTCTGGGTCCGGGAGGTTCGACTTCTTTCTCCTAAAAATACGGTTGACCCTCTTCACCTTCTTTTCTTTGACCTTTCCTTTAATCTGGGGGTAAAATCATATTTTACTTCCCAGGACTCTTCCACATCCCAGTTGGCCTTGATATTGATCACTTTGGCGAAGTATGCCACCGGTTCGGGTTGTATTTTCTTCAGGAACACCCCGGGATCCCATTTTTTGTTTTGATTTGTATCAGCCACTGCCTTAATAATATATTTTCCGGGATTTAGGTATCCGAAGTAAAC
>JAGGWN010000067.1 GCA_021157415.1 Bacteroidales bacterium
CGCCTGAACGAATTCATTCGGGCAGGAACGGTATCAGCCGGGCTTGAGCTACGAGGTGTCACAAGGAATTATTTGTTTCCGACCCGGTGGGTCGGGGAAAGAAATCTTTCCGCTGCAAACAGATAGGGTATCCCCTTGGAGTTGTTTATGAATACTTTCGCCGCTAACGGCGTGGTAATGAAAATTATGTCAGCTTTTTGGCGGATTAAAACCAAATTCCGCAATAGAAAACCCAACATGCTTCCTATTGCGGAACGACTTAGGATTTCCCCAGAACGGCTTGCGGCCTGTGCGCAATAGACGATGTTTTAGCAATCTCTATGCCGCAATCTGGATTAAACATACCAGAGTGGAGAAAATTTTGTCAAAGGAAAGTTTTATTTTCTTTTGCTTTTGATTATTCCCTCATATTTATTCTGGCTTGTTTTTTGTAAATTTATTCCGGTTAAATAATAAAAAAGATAAAATCATGAAAACAACAATTCGATATTTTTATCTGGCAGCCATGCTGCTAATATTTCAGGTACATGCATCGGGTAAAGAAACTCCCGTAAAAACAAAAATCACTCACGTAACGGTTTTTCTGAAAGGAGCCCAGATCACCAGAAAAGGGACGGTAGATCTGACAGGAGGCTCACAGACAATCGTCTTTCATTCACTCTCTTCGGATATACAGCCTGGTAGTATTCAGGTGGATGGCAGGGGAAACTTTACCATCATGTCCGTGAAGTACCGGACCAATTATTTGAATAAAAATGAAGAAAGTCCTGAGTTGCAGGGATTGCGAAAAGAATTGAATGCCCTGAATCATAGCAAGGATCTGTTCTCCATACAAATGGAGGTGCTGAAAGGCCAGGAGAGCATGTTACAAAAAAACCAGACGGTGAGCGGACAGAACGGATTGAATATTACAACACTTACCAATGCAATGAATTTCTATGAGCAAAAGATGAAGGACATAAAAACCCGACAAATGGAAGTGGAACACAAAAGCAAGGACCTGGCAAAAAGGATCAAACGGATGACTCTTCAGATCGAGGAGCTGGCTCGCAGGGAAAAGATGTCAACGGGCGAAGTGGCGGTGACAGTTAGTAGTAATGTCAAAACCGGTACGGCTTCTTTTATTTTGAGCTATTATACTTCGCAAGCTGGCTGGCGTCCGGAATATGACGTGCGCGTGAATGATATCACCAAAGATGTGAAAATTAATTATAAGGCTTTTATTAAGCAGACTACCGGTGAGACCTGGGATAAAATACCGGTGACCCTTTCGACGGGCAATCCGGCCATAGGAGGGAATAAACCCGAGCTCAATCCCTGGTATCTTGATTTTAAGCCTGTGACGGTATATAGCTACGGAACCCGGAGAAAAGGGATGCAGGTAAAGGCCGAAATGGCTGCCCCTTCTACACGGACTGCAGCTGCCTATACCTCGGTTATTCAAAAACAGACCACTACCGAGTTTGAGATCATGTTGCCTTATATGATCCCTTCGGAAAACAGAGAACAGGCTGTGACGATCAAAGAAGTTACCCTGCCAGCAGTGTATGCCTATTATGTGGTTCCGAAGCTCGACCGGGATGCTTTCCTCATGGCTTCGGTAACCGGTTGGAAAAAATATGACTTTCTTTCCGGTAAAATAAATCTTTTCCTGGAAGGGAGTTTTACCGGTACTTCCTGGTTGGATGTGTCTGCGGCCAAAGATACGCTTCAACTGACCCTGGGCAGGGACAAGAGAATCAAAGTTGAACGCGAAAATATCCGGGACTTTACCCAAAAACAGATGCTGGGTAGTAATGTTAAAGAAATTCACGGATGGAAAATTACCGTAATGAATACCAAAAAAGTTGCGATTCATTTGATCGTTGAAGAACAGATCCCGGTGAGTAAAAGAAAAGAAATTGTCGTGGAACCACTGGAATTGTCGGGAGCACGGCTTGATAAGCTTACAGGAAAATGTGTGTGGGATGTTAATTTGCAGCCTGAGAAACAGCAATCATTTGTTCTGAGGTTTTCGGTGAAATACCCCAAAGGGAAAACCGTATATATTGATTGAGGATATTATTCACGCTTTACAGCCAGACAATAATCCCCTTTTCTTATAAAGGGGGTTATTATATGGCCCGAGATGCGATTCCCTGTTCGCACACAGGGGATCGCTTTCCATGAATTCCGCACAGAAGGACGGTAGAGCAGGATGATCTTTTCTCTGGACGGGGGAGGGGGCAGGGTGTCCAGATAGCCGTTTCTCATAGAGCGGGAAAAATTGTAGTAAAACGAGCCTTGCCAGCCGGCCGGATCGGGCAAAACCCCTTCCAGGCTCCAGTAGCGGTTTTTTGTTACAACCAGCCCGTCCGGATGAGCCGAGGGTTCCGGCCCAATCCAGTGGTGGACCACACGAAAAAAAGCAGAGTCGCTGACAGTTTCGGCCTCCAGCTTAAAAAAACAATTCTCAAAAGTATACGAGCCTGCATGCTTGATTACTTTGTAATCCGAACTGGTAGCGTCGGAAACGGATTGGTCTAGATTGATCATGATGGCTACCGGCCTGAAAGAAGAAATCAACGTCTTTTTTTGTAAAGGGCCGGAGATATTCACTTTTTCATTATGTTCTTTCCAGGCACCATCCAACAAGGTGACGGTCACCGGCGTGTTGTAGCTATAGTCTTTTCTGCCTTTGAGTCTCTGTTTCAGGAATAGCCCTGTAACATAGTCATCCCGGTCGCGAATGATCAAAAAACTGTCGAGACTGAAATGGGGGAATCCCGGGGTATAGATCCATGTGTTGAAAAAATCTTCTAGATTGACATGTGTGGTTTTTGTCAGAAAAGACTCAAATTCCCCGGTAGAAATGTTCTGAAAAGCATACTGGCGAAAATATTTTTTCAGGGCACTGAAAAAAACCTTATCCCCCAGAAAATGTCGAAGGGTATGGATTACGTCGGCTCCTTTGTTGTAAACAGTACTTCCATAGGTGACATCTTCGGGGATACCGTACACCGGGTAATAACCGCCGTCAACAATGTGGGTATATTGCAAGACTCTCCTGTGGTTGTTTTGTATGAAACGGTCATAATCGGCGCGGCCATTACTGAATTCGCGGTAGAGAGCTTCGCAATAATCAGCCCAGCCCTCATTGAGCCACATATCCTGTGCTGTCTTACAAGTAACCAGGTTCCCGAACCAACTGTGAGAGAATTCATGTGATAGCAGATCGTCGAAATCATGAGTATCACTTAACACATATTCGGGAACAGAAATGCAGGTGGCATGCTCCATCGCTCCTTTCTGAAAGGGGACGGTAGCATATCCTATTTTTTCCCAGCGATATGGACCAAACAGGGATTCGAAAATGCGAAGGTAGTCCGGGACATGTGAAAAAGTGGACTTCGCTATGGAGATCTTTCCTTCCGGGACAAAATAATTGGCAGGAATAAGTCCACTCGTACTCTGCAGACTGTCTCTCAGCAAAGTGTATTTTGAGACAGCTACCGAAGAAAGGTATGTTGGGATAGGATCAGAGAGACTCCAGTGCCAGGTGTTCGTACCGTCATGGTTGTGGAAAATATTCTCCAAAGTGCCGGGGCAGGCGGCTGACAGGGTATCGGGTATGGTTATGAAATAATCATAGGAGGCCTTGTCCGTGAAGTTATCCACGCAGGGATACCAGGTACGGCCATAAGGGTGGGGGATAACCGTCATACCTACCCCCATATTCCAGGCGGCATGGGGAGTGATATAAAAACCTCCCCAATGCGGATCATGAACCGGTATGCCATGGTAAAAAACCGTTACCAGGATCGTAGTCCCTTTGTCTTGCGGCTCTTGCAACCTGATGTTCAGGATGTTCCCCGTGTGAAAAATGTGTTTGTCCCTTTCTTCGTTAATCCAGACAGAATCGACAATAAGATGTTCAAGCATCAGCTGTATGTTCAGCGTAGAGTCTTGCAGGGTGTATACCTGGATGTCTGTAATACCGATAATGGAACGTTTGGAGAGATCCGGCAGGATAAGATTGATATTATAATGAAGAATATCAATAGGGTCGCTCGTGTTTCCGGTGGCAGGTTCCGGCTGCCCCCGGAAAGATTGCAGAGGACAGGAAACCAACACAGCGAAAATCAGAAACCACAGTCCTGAAAAGAACCCCTTAAAACATCGCTTGGTAAGCATTTTTTTCTCGTGACATCCACACGCGGTGGTGCAGGATCAATTATATATACTGAACTTTTTTTCCTCCAGTGTTTTAACAAGGGATTCAAAGATAAGCCGACCGTCGGTATTTCCCAAAAGATCATCTGTGGCACGTTCGGGGTGGGGCATCATCCCGAAGACATTTTTCGTTTCGTTGCAAACGCCGGCAATATTATCCATGGAGCCGTTCGGATTGAATTCTTCGGAAATAACCCCATCTTTCCCACAATAGCGGAAAAGGATCTGGTGGTTCTGACGTATCCTGGCAATTTCTTCTTCGGGTGCATAGTATCTGCCCTCTCCGTGAGCAATGGGGATTCTCAGCGGACGTGTTTTATCCAGTTTGGCCGTAAGAGGAGTTTTATTGTTGTCAGGGAGGATATATACGTTTTTGCAAATGAATTTCTGGTTGGTGTTGGGCAACAGAGTGCCAGGCAACAGACCAGCCTCACACAATATCTGAAAACCGTTACAAATACCCAGCACATAACCTCCTCTTTTTGCAAAACGGATCACTTCATCCATGATTGGTGAGTAACGGGCAATGGACCCTGAACGCAGATAGTCCCCATAGGAGAACCCCCCCGGCAAAACAACAACATCCACATCCTGAAGATCCGTATCTTTATGCCAAAGCTCGATAACTTCCTGATCCATGATATCCCTGATCGTATATACTGTATCCTGGTCACAGTTGGAGCCCGGGAAAATTACTACGCCGAATTTCATGTTATCATGTTTTATGTCAAAAATAAACTACCCAAAGTTATTTATTTTTATCCGGTGGATCAAAACAATTTTTCATTTAACGGGGAAAATATATAAATTTCGTAAATTTATTCAAAGCAGACTGATTCATATTGCATATCAAAAAACG
>JAGGWN010000052.1 GCA_021157415.1 Bacteroidales bacterium
CATTTGTAAATTGAGATAAATCTTAAATAAGTACAAATGGAAACACAAAATGAGATACAGGACCGGATCCTATCGTTTCTAAGGTCAGAAGGGATTAGTAGTGGAATATTAGCGGACAGGATTGGAGTACAGAGGTCTAGTATTTCACATATATTATCCGGAAGAAATAAACCCAGTTATGACTTTATATTAAAATTTCTGAAAAAATTTCCCGAGGTAAATGCCGAATGGTTTATTTCAGGTAACGGGAATATGTATAAAGAACCTGTACAAACCAACTTGTTTACTACAAAGGATAATGAATATAAAACACCTGAACATGCAACAGAGGCAAAACCTGATGAAAACAAACCATTAGTAACCCGGGAAAATACGAACAAAGAGAAAAAGGAAACGGATCATCCTGCAGGAGTGCCTGTAACAATTAGCGAAAGAAAAGGACGGATTAAAAAGATTATTATATTGTATGATACCGGAAACTTTGAAGAATTTATTCCGGCCTGATCACCAGGGCGTGCTGGATGGTTTTAAATTTCATTATCTTTGTATTCCGTATATCCAGTAAAGCTTATAACATTGGTAAAAAAAAAGATTGAAGACCTATTGGTTACCGGCAATCAGAGGCTGAATAAGGACTATTTTATACTAACCTTACGATCGGGGGATCCTTTACCGGCTATTTTCCCAGGTCAGTTTGCCGAATTGCGCGTAAACCATGCCGGAGACACATTTTTAAGACGTCCCATCTCATTTTATGATGTGGGTCGGGAGCATCATGAGATCCGTTTGCTTATCCGGGAAGTTGGATCAGGGACCCGACAACTGGGCATGCTCGGTCCGGGAGATACCTTAAATATGATCTATCCCCTGGGCCATCCTTTTACCATGGTAGATGGGAAAGAATTTCTTCTTGCTGCGGGGGGCGTGGGCATCGCACCCATGTTGTTGCTTGGAAAAACGCTCAAACAAGCCGGGAAAAGGCCTGTTTTTTTATTTGGAGCCCGTTCAAAAGAGCAGATGTTTGATCTTACCGAGTTTGAAGAGCTCGGAGAAGTTTATATTACCACAGAGGATGGGAGCATGGGAAAGAAAGGTATGATCACCGACCATCCGATTCTGGAAACAGGCAATTTTGACGGGTGTTATTCCTGTGGCCCGGAGCCTATGATGAAGGCGATAGCAAAATTAGCAACCGGGAAAGAGATCTTTTGTGAAGTGTCGCTGGAAAATATGATGGCCTGTGGCATCGGAGCGTGTCTTTGTTGTGCCCAGCCCACAGTTCACGGAATGAAAATGGCCTGCGTTGACGGTCCTGTTTTTAATACAAAGGAATTGTTATGGTAGATCTACAGGTTAACCTGGGAACCCTTTCCCTGAAAAATCCGGTGACCACAGCCTCCGGATGTTTCGGATATGGATCAGAATACACTGATTTCATGGATATTTCCCGTCTGGGTGCTGTTTTTACAAAAGCTGTCACCCGGGAAAACAGGGAAGGAAATCCTTCCCCGCGAATGACGGAAACGCCCTCCGGGATGTTGAATTCGGTTGGGTTACAAAACAAAGGGGTGGATTATTTTATCAATAGCATTTATCCCACTTTGCAACAGTATAACACGGTTTTTATTGCCAATGTTTCGGGATCCACACTGGATGAATATGTGGAAATTGCGGAGAAAATCAATGCCTTGCCGGGCATTCCTGCCATTGAGCTGAATATTTCCTGTCCGAATGTTAAAAAAGGAGGGATGGTTTTCGGAACCAACCGGAAATCTGCTTCTGAAGTGATCAAAGCGGTGCGGAAAGTTTACCGGAAGATCCTGATCGTAAAATTATCCCCTAATGTCACTTCTATTCCTGTGTTTGCCAAAACGGCCGAGGATGCCGGTGCCGACGCTATTTCTTTGATAAATACCATACTGGCAATGTCCATTGATGCCGAAAAACGCAAGCCGGTGCTGGCAACGGTAACGGGAGGACTATCGGGTCCGGCCGTCAAACCGGTGGCACTGAGAATGGTTTGGGAAGCTTATCATTCGGTAAAAATCCCGGTGATAGGTATGGGGGGAATTCGCAGTGTGTCCGATGCCATCGAGTTTATGCTGGCCGGAGCAACAGCCATTCAGATAGGAACAGCCAACTTTGTCGAACCTGCTGTTTCTATAAACATACTGGAAGGGATTGGGAAGTACCTGGAAAGACATGGTTTTTCCTCCGTGCGGGAGCTTATCGGTAATCTGGAGATGCCGGAAGGCTTTGAACGCTTCAGACCCAAAACATTTTAAGAAGGATGATCGATAAAGGTTGCATGCAAAACAACGGGTTATTCGTAGCGCAACAATCATCATGGCAAAAAGTAAACGGCCGATAAAATTTTACCGACCGTTTAACCAGGCATATAGGAGAGAGAGTATTAATAGAGAATGTCTAATATGAACAAGCCCTGGTAGTGGCTAAGGTTATCCATTTTTGTCTTCTGGTCATTGGAATAACTTCTTATTTGTTTAAATTTAATTAAATAGTTGTTACTACTTTACTGATATTTTCGATATGCTTTTCGTGTTGATCAGCTACCCGTCCGGAAGGATCGGTATTGGCCTGCCATTTGGGGATCCATTTCAGGACCGTTTGGGCAGCGCCTTCTTCCGGAAAATGTTTCTCAAAAAGAGTTCTGAACAGGAACGCTTCTTTGGTATCCGGCGTATTGTAAGGGTACCTTGCGGATGCCCGGGAAAATGCCTGATCTGAGATCATCCGATCGGCATAATCCACGACACGATCTATCCAACTATAGCCTACGCCGTCACCAAATTGTTCTTTCTGTCTCCAAAGGATATGTTCCGGTAGCCAGGGGTCTTCCCGGGTGTCAAAAGCTTTTCGCAAAATATATTTCTCAGGTTTGCCTTTGGATCGGTCTGGACGTTTTTCTTCCGGTCTTATGGAAATGGCTGTTTCCAGGAATTTCAGGTCCAGGAAAGGAACCCGGGCTTCAATACCGTGTGCCATGGTAGATTTGTCCGCCCGGAGGCAATCTGCTGTGGAGAGTCGCAACACACGCCGTATGGTCTCTTTCTGAAACTCTTCATCCGAGGGGGCATTATGGAAGTAAAGGTAACCACCGAATATTTCGTCAGAACCTTCGCCGGATAACACAACTTTGATTCCTGCCTCACGGATGGCTTTGGAGAGGAAATACATCGGGGTAGCAGCACGTACGGTGGTAACATCATAGGTTTCCAGATGCCATATTACCTTTTCCAGTGCCTCCAGTCCTTCTTTGATGGTAAAGACCACTTCATGGTGAATGGTTCCCAGGAATGCGGCTACTTCTCGGGCAGCGACCATATCCGGAGCATCCTTACTGATTCCGACAGAGAAGGAGTGAAGAGGCCTTCCGGAGGCTTCCATGAGACGTTTGGTAATAGAAGCTACCAGACTTGAATCCAGACCGCCCGATAACAATACACCGAGAGGCACATCACTCATTAGCCTTTTCTCCACAGAGGAAATCAATGCTTTTCGCAGACGGACCGGGTCGTAGCTTTCCACAGCTATGCCCGCATCTTCCCAGCGGGGTTTGAAATACCGTACAAAACCGGTTTCAGGGGTGTAATAATACCCGGGAGGAAATGCCTCCGGTTTGATCACATAGTCATGGATGGCTTTCATCTCCGAAGAGAAATACATTCTGCCTTTCTGGTCAAAACCGTAATACATCGGTTTAACCCCGATCGGATCCCGTCCGGCCATGAAGCTCTTCCCGTCCATGACGACAAAGGCAAAAACACCGTCCAGCATGTTGCAAAAATGCGGTCCGAATTCCTCATATAAGTGTACGATGACCTCACTGTCGCAGTGGGAGCGGAAAGTATGATTCTTCAAAATGGTTTTTCTCAATTCCATGTGGTTGTATATCTCACCGTTATGGATCACATATGCATCTTTACACCCTTGTATGGGCTGACGTCCTGTTTCCAGATCAATGATGGAAAGCCTTTCATGGGCAATCACCGACCCGTCGGGAAAAATTTGTACATCAAACTCATCCGGTCCACGGTGTTTCATCCTCCGGCTTAAGATCCGGATGTCTTCCACCGGGGAGGGTCCTGTTATCGAAATAATTCCGCACATATCTTTAGGCTTTATTTTAATTTATGATTACGTGACAAAAATATCGAATTGTTATTATTATGACTAATATAACGATAAGAAACTAAAAAAAAATTATTTTTAATAGTAAAATAATATATATTTGCCATAATTAATTACGAATTGTTATATTTTATAAGGATACATCATGGAAAACTTACAGATTGATAATTTGGACAAACAAATTCTGGAGATACTGATGACTGATGCCAGGACTCCTTTTCTGGAAGTGGCCCGGAAATGTGGGGTTTCCGGGGCCACAATACACCAGCGGGTGAAAAGTCTTGAAAGAAGGGGGATTATTAAGGGGACATGTTATGAGGTGGATCCCCGGAAACTGGGATACCGCACGTGTGCTTATATCGGCATTTATCTTGAGGAAGCCCGTTTGTTCAGTCAGGTAGTGAAACATTTACGCAGTATTCCTGAAATTACTCAGTGTCATTATACAACGGGCGTATATTCTATCTTTATTAAGGTGTATACCCGGGACAATGAACACCTGAAACAGGTCTTGTCAGACAAACTACAGGCCATTCCCGGTATTGCCCGTACCGAAACGTTTATTTCGCTGGAGGAAAGTTTTACCAGGCAGGTGGCGATACCGGGTAGTTAAGGCAGAAGGAAAAGTAGTGGTGTAAGATTTTGCACCTTATTTTGCCTCTGCCCGGGATAATTTCTATCAGGATTTTTTTATCTTCACAGCCAATACATGTTTCGTTCTGCGTTCATAATTTTAAGTTCATGTTTTTTTAATGAAAATGAAGATGAAAAAAGCCTATCTGTTTACGGTATTTACTGCCGCACTTACTTTTCTTTTGCAGGGTCATCTTTTGCATGGTCAACCCTCATTGCCTTTGGATGATACGGAATACCATGAAAGCTGTACCAGTATTATGGTAGGAAAAGAGGCCAGCACAGACGGTTCGGTGATGACCAGTCATACCTGTGATGCCTGGTATCGGACCTGGGTGGATTTCGTTCCGGCCCGGGAGCATAAAGAAGGAGAGCTGCACCCGGTTTACAAGGGAACTTTGCATACCTCATCAGCCTGGAGCCGGGAGGGGGTGAAAAAAGTGGGGGAGATCCCCGAAGTTGCCAAAACATATGCATATTTTAATACGGCCTATCCCAGTATGAATGAGAAACAACTGGCTATTGGCGAGACCACCTTCGGTGGATTGAAGTCTCTGCATAATCCCAAAGGGATGTTTCTGATCGAGGAGCTCGAGCGTATTGCTCTCCAGCGTTGTACCACAGCACGGGAAGCCATTCGGTTGATCGGTCAACTGATCGGGGAATACGGTTATGGGGATTACGGAGAATGTATTACGTTGGCCGATCCGGGAGAGGTGTGGCAAATGGAGATCGTGGGGGAAGGACCGGACAGGATCGGGGGAGTGTGGGCCGCAGAAAGGATTCCGGATGACCAGGTGGGCATTGCCGCCAATATCTCCAGGATCGGAGAGATTGACCTGGAAAAACCGGATTATTTCATGGCTTCGGAAAATGTCTTTGAAGTTGCCCGTAAACTGAATCTTTGGGACGGGAAAAAACCGTTTAAATTTTGGAAAGCTTATGGTCACACTCAAAAGCCATTCTCTATCCGGGAATATTTTGTGCTTAGCACCCTGGCGCCTTCGCTTCATCTTCGTTATGATGCCGACGAACTTCCTTTTTCGGTCAGGCCGGACCAGAAAGTGGATGTCCGTAAAGTGCTTGAGTTATACCGTACCACTTATGACGGTACGCAATGGGAGATGATCCGTAATCTGAAGGTTCCTTATCGCCATCGTAACGAGCAGGACAGTGTGGTGGTGGATACGATCATCAGTCCTGCCGCTCATCCCTGGCTGTCCCGGGACAAGAGAGCTTTGCTGAATGCCCTGAAACCGGGCGTGGTAAAGCGCGACAGACCTATATCCGTTCAATATTGTGCCTATTCGTGGGTGGTTCAGTTGCGGGACTGGCTGCCCGATGCAGTAGGAGGAAGGATGTGGTTTGGACTGGATATTCCCCGGTTGGGAGCCCGTATTCCCATCTATGCCGGTAATCTGAGTGTGCCGGCCAGTTTCCGTTTGGACGGGGAAGATCATTTCAGCCGTGAATCCGCTCTGTGGGCTTTCCGGCGGGCCAATCGTCTGGCGCTGGTGAAGTGGGGAGAAGGAAAAGAGATCATAGAACCTGTCGTAAAAGAATACGAAGACAAAGCCTTTGACGAAGTGGATTATGTTGAGTCGAAAGCCTTGCAGTTGCTTGCACAGGACCGTGAAAATACCTTAAAAGGACAGCCCTCGGAAGAAGCGCGCAGGTACCTGACCCGCTATTCCAACGATTTTGCCCGGGCTGTGGTTTCCCGATGGTGGGAGCTGGGGGATGACCTGTGGGTGAAGTTCAGATGGAGCTTTTAGAAAGATTGAGGTTCAAAGCTTGATACACCGAAATAGTAAACAAAGATTTTAACTATTGCTGTACTTGAAGGAAAAAGACTAATTTATGAGTACATTGGGGAATGTATTGTGGTTGTTGTTCGGAGGCATCCTTATTGCCATTGAGTACCTGATCTCCAGTGTTTTGTTGATGATCACCATTATCGGTATTCCTTTTGGCTTTCAGACTCTGAAGCTGGCCGAGCTGGCTTTGTGGCCTTTTGGCCGGGAAGCTGTGCCGACAGATGAGACAGGCGGCTGTCTTTCCGTTTTTATGAATGTTCTCTGGATTTTTATCGGCGGTTTTTGGATTGCCCTGTCGCATTTGGCTATGGCTCTGATATTATTTATTACCATCATAGGCATTCCATTTGCTATTCAGCATATTAAACTGGCCGGTCTGGCATTGACACCGTTTGGAAGAATGATTGTGGAGAAATAAAATGAGCAGCCAAAAGCTGTGAATTTGATGGAAATGATGAGGGAATACGGTGGTCATTCAGTAGTTATACAGTAGTCATTCAGTAGTAGTGCATAATTATGTAGCAATTGTATGACGCGAGCGATAGCGAGCGTATGACATGAGCGCAGCGAATGAATGACTATTGTATGCCAGCGAACACAGTGAGCATGACTATTGTATGACGCGAGCGATAGCGAGCGTATGACATGAGCGAAAAAAATGAATACAAAGATCATTTTTTTCCCGGAATGAAAACATTTTCCCTGAGTGTATTATTTTTCCTCTGAAAAAATTTATGTAGGTTTGTCATATGAAACAGGACTTCGTGAAGAAAGGTTTGATATTGATCGCTGTTTTTTTTGTGGTTATCAGCGTGAAAGGGCAGATCCCGTACCTTCATTATCCGTATGCTTATTTACTTCCGGCCCCGGGTCCTGAGAAGTATTACATGGATAATCAGCAGAAAGCGGGTCATGATAAACAACCCGGTATCCGATACGGGGTGCAGGTGGGCACCAGTTATATGAACTTTGCCGGGAATCATGCTTTTTCATATTATTTTGCTCCCAGCTTCAGTTATTACTTATCACCAAGGTTCCATCTTTCCGGAGGGATTATGTTGGAACACACTTTTCCCGTTCGTGGGAACTATCCGGCAGAGTCCGGAGGAAATGCTTTCTATACACCAACGGATCATGTGGTGATCTACGGAGAGGGTACCTATTTTATCCGTCCCGGTCTTTCACTTACGGGGACCGTTATAAAAAACCTGAATCAGAACAAAAACATTTCTCCTTATTACAGGCATTACATACCGGATAGTTATTCACTTCGTCTGCATTACCGGATATCTGATCATATTTTTTTCGGGGCGGAATTTCGTTATTCCGAACCGACTGTTTACAGTCCGTTCTATCCGATGAATGTCCCTTCTTACAGGAGTATCTATCCGTACTATCCTTATTAGTCCTGCGGATGTATATTGTGTCTTTTTATCCGAACGTAGCTGAACAGTGATGGAACGTTTTGTCCTGCTTATCAAAAAACACAAGGCGTTTGGGTATATATTTCTGCCCTATTTTGTGGATTATGAGAAGAAAGAAGGCAAGTATGTTATCAACAGGAGGATCCTGCCGGATCATCCTGACCCGGCTATAGAACAGTTGTCGGAGATTCAGCGCAGAATCATCCGGATCACCGGGGAATATGAAGACCATGCCCTCAGAAAAATCTTTCATAAAGATCCCAGGATCAATCTGAAAGAATTTTTTCAATCTTTGGATCAGAAAAAGATCGTTCATTTTATACGGCCTTATATTGAAGAGAAGCTGGTAGCCATTGCGAGATTGCTGAAAAAGGCTGATACTGAGATTTATCTTCACGAATCTTCTTCCTCCGGCATCTATCACGAAGATTGTATTATACCTGACCATGAACAGATATTCGTAGAGTTTCATTTCATTAAAAAGGACGAGGGTACGGAATATTTTATCTCCCTGCACAAGGCGGAAAAAGAAATATTCCTGAAGGATAAAAGTCATATTATTCTTGCCAATAAGCCCTGTGTCCTTTTGATGGAGGGGAAACTTTACCTTCTGGAAGATATGGAAGGGAAAAAACTGAAACCTTTCTTTTCCAAGGACACCATCAATATTCCGGTGCAGTTGGAGAAAAAGTATTATCGGACCTTTATCCTGGATGCATTGCTGCATTATCAGGTAATTACCGAAGGCTTTGATGTAACGGATCGCCATCCCGGACCCGTGCCTGAACTGACGCTTGAGACGGGGATGAACGGTTTGCTGGTATTGATATTGACTTTTCGTTATGATGACCTGGTGATTCGTGCAAATCAAACCCGGAAAGTATTTGTTACATTGCAAGAGGAAAGGAATCGTGATTACAGGTTTTTCAGGATATTCAGGGATGAGAAGGAGGAAAGAAAAAAGATTGCTGTATTACAACAACTGGGATTTACCGAAGACATACCGGGCATTTTTCTGCCCGCCGGTAAATCCAGGGATCCTGCTTCGCAGCATTATGAAATGATCACCTTCCTGAATAGGGTTGCGGAGGAAATGAAAAGGGAAGGTTTTATTATCCACAGAAAGACGGATAAAGAGTATCTCCTTGATCCCGTCAGAATAGAAATGCAAAGCAAGGTCCATGATTCTGACGACCGGTTGATCGACTGGGTTGATTTACGGGCTGAAGTGCAGTTCGGGTCGTACAGAATCCCTTTCATACGCCTGAAAGATCATATCCTGAACAAGATCCGGGAGTATGTATTACCGGATGGTTCTGTAG
>JAGGWN010000038.1 GCA_021157415.1 Bacteroidales bacterium
CTCCGGCACCCGGTCTGAATGATATTCTGGCTGACATACACAAGGCCAAAGAGGATGATAATATTACGGGCATCTATATTGAGGCAGGCATGTCATCGCCTGGTATCGGAACCATCGAAGAGATCAGAAATGCATTGCTGGATTTCAAACAATCCGGGAAATTCGTACTTGTTTATTGTCCTGATCTCATGCTGCAATCGGCCTATTATCTGGCTACCGCTGCCGATACGATATACATGAATCCGGCAGGGACCTTTCAGCTCACCGGCATGCGTTCGGAGATCATGTATTATAAAAAAGCGCTGGAAAAACTGGGTGTTCATGTTCAGGTTATCAAACATGGTAAATTCAAAAGTGCCGTAGAGCCTTTCATCCGGCAGGACATGAGTCCGGAGAACCGGGAACAAATCCGGGTTTATATGAACTCTATCTGGGATCATATTCTGCAAAACATTTCAACAGCCCGGGGGATCACCGTCAAGAGGCTCAATGAACTCGCAGACAACCTGACCATTGACAGTCCGGAAGCTGCAGTCACCTATCACCTGATTGACGGAGTCAGGTATAAGGATGAGATACTGGACGAACTCAAAGAATGGTCCGGATATTCCGGCAAAGAGGTTCGCCTTATCTCACTGAACAAATACACCAAAGTTCCTTCCGGGAAACATGGATCCTATAGCAAGAATAAAATTGCGGTTATTTATGCTTTCGGAGACATTATAATGGGTGCAGGCAATGAGACAAATATCGGGGACAGGCGTTTTGCGATGGCCATTCGCAAAGCCCGGCTGGACACCAATGTGAAGGCTATCGTCCTGCGTGTCAACTCTCCCGGCGGCAGTGCTTTGGCTTCCGATATTATCTGGAGGGAGGTCGAACTGGCCCATCAGACAAAACCTGTAGTGGCTTCCATGGGAAACTATGCTGCTTCGGGCGGATACTATATCCTTTCGCCGGCAGATTCGGTATTCACCCAGCCTGTTACTCTTACCGGCTCAATCGGTGTCTTCGGTCTTATTCCCGATGCAGGAAAATTGTTGCGGGATAAGCTGGGCATCACTTTTGATGTGGAAAAAACAAATAAACATGCTGATTTCGGCTCTGTTTACCGGCCCCTTTCTCCCGGCGAGAAAATGTTCCTGACCACACAGATAGAAAACACCTATCGGACCTTTGTAAATCACGTCAGCCAGGGCCGTCACCTGCGGGCTTCTTATGTTGATTCTATCGGACAGGGCAGGGTCTGGAGCGGCATCAACGCCGTTGAAAATGGCCTGGCCGATACCTTTGGCGGACTGTATGACGCCATAAATGCAGCAGCACAAATGGCCCACCTGGATCATTATCACACGATTACTTTGCCGGTAGTGGAGGATCCCTATCAGAAACTGATCAAACAACTTACCGGTGACGTTAGGATGAGAGCCATACCCCGTGAACTGAGAGAACTCTATCAAACATGGAAGGTGATTATGGATACGAAAAATAACATGCCGGTGATGACAAGGTTACCTTACGAGATCAATGTATATTAAAATAAAAAAAGGAAGCCTGTAAGTAAACTACTGTTCATAATTTGTGCAAGGCACAAAGCACAATGTTCGGAAAATACGGAAACGCTCCGTGTCTTGAGCGATGAGCAATATTATTCCGGCAATTTCTTCAGTCCGTTCTCAATTCTCTTCAGTGTTTCTTCTTTCCCGATCATCTCCATGATATCAAAGAGATGAGGTCCTCTGGAAGCTCCAACCAACAGCAGGCGCAACGCATTCAGCACCTTTCCCATACCGGTCTCACGCTGTTGGATCCATTGTTTCACACTCTCTTCCAGCGTATGGCTGTCAAAAGGGGCTGTCTCCGCCAGTATCTCAGACAGTTCCCGCATCAGTTCCGGTACATCTCCTTTCCATCGTTTTTTAACGACCTTTTCATCATATTGGTCCGGAGCTTTGAAAAAAAACGCGGTTTCGTCCCATAGCTCCTTTACAAAATCCACGCGTTCCCTGACCATGCTCACCGCTTTTTCCACGAATGGTAAATCAGCTGCTATTCCTTTTTCCATTAAAACCGGGAGAAACAGCTCTGCCACTTCACGTTCGGTTTTCAATTGCAAAAACTGGTGGTTGAACCAGCGGGCTTTCTGTGGGTCAAACCTGGCTCCCGCCTTGTTGATTCGTTCAAGAGAAAACTGTTCGATCAGTTCAACCATGGAGAAGATCTCCTTATCCGTTCCCGGATTCCAGCCCAGCAATGCCAGCATATTTACAAAAGCTTCCGGGAAATAACCCTGCTCTCTGTAACCCGGATAAATTTCTCCTTCAGGCGTCTTCCAGTTGAGTGGAAATACGGGAAAACCCAACCGGTCCCCGTCTCTTTTGCTCAGCTTGCCTTTCCCATCGGGTTTCAGGATAAGGGGAAGGTGGGCAAATAGCGGCGGCTCCCATCCGAAGGCCCGGTAAAGCAGTATATGCAAAGGCAGGGAAGGCAACCACTCTTCACCGCGTATCACATGGCTGATTTCCATGAGATGATCATCCACAATGTTAGCCAGATGATAGGTGGGAAGGCCGTCCGATTTAAAAAGTACTTTATCATCCAGTGTGTCCGGATTGAAGGAGAGATTTCCGCGGATGATATCACGTACCTTTACAGGCTCTCCGGGATCAACCTTGAAACGTACTACATAAGGATCACCCTTATCAATCATCGTACGGGTTTTTTCTTCCGTCCACACCAAAGAGTTTTTCATCCTGTTACGGACAGCGTGATTATACATAAATGTCTTTCCGCCGGAAGAATATTCCTGTCTTTTTTTCTCCAATTCTTCCGGCGTATCAAAAGCATAATACGCCTTTCCTTTTTCAAGAAGGTCCTGTATATATTTTTGATAGATGCTTTTGCGTTCCGACTGTCGGTAAGGGCCATATTCACCTCCTTCCCGGACCCCTTCGTCAACCTTCATACCACACCACTCCAGTGATTCCATGATGTATTCTTCAGCTCCGGGGATAAAACGTTTCTGATCCGTATCTTCGATACGAAGAATAAACGTCCCGTTGTTTTTTTTAGCAAAAAGGTAATTAAAAAGGGCTGTCCGGACACCTCCCAGGTGCAAGGGTCCTGTCGGACTGGGGGCAAAACGGACTCTCACTCGGTTTTCCATGATCTGACATTTTCTGCAAAGGTAACAAATCTCCAAACGATCATATGTTAAAAATCATTTGTCCGCACCAAAATATTCATTTATTTCGTACTTGTGAATACTATAATGAAGCATTGATTTATGAAAGAAAACATTATGATCATCGGAGCTTCGGGCCAGATTGGATCGGAGCTGACAATGAAGCTGCGCGAAATATACGGTGCAGGACATATATACGCCACCGACCTGAAAGAACCGGCTCCGGATGTATTGCAGAGCGGTCCGTTTGAACTGCTGGATGTCATGGATGACAAAAGACTGATTCATTTTGTCATACGTCACCATATCACACAGATATATCACCTGGCCGCGGTTCTGTCGGGCAATGCGGAAAAACTTCCGATGCAGGCCTGGCATATCAACATGAACAGTCTGCTGAATGTGTTGGATCTGGCCAAAGAAGTAGAAGAGATCAAAAAGGTTTTCTGGCCTAGTTCTATAGCCGTTTTCGGGCCGACCACCCCGAAAAAAAAGACCCCGCAACTTACCATAATGGAGCCCAATACGGTGTATGGCATCAGCAAGCTGGCCGGCGAGAGGTGGATCGAATATTTTCATAAAAGATACCATGTGGATACACGAAGCATCCGTTATCCCGGGCTGATAAGCTACAAGACAGAACCTGGTGGCGGAACGACGGATTATGCCGTGGAGATTTTTTACCATGCCATCAAACATGGTCGGTATGAATGTTTTCTGGATAAGAATACCACACTGCCCATGCTCTATATGTCGGATGCCATTGAAGCAACGGTAAAACTGATGGAATCGGACGTTTCTTCCCTGAGCATTCAGTCCGCTTATAATATCGGAGGCCTGAGTTTCAGCCCGGAAGAGCTGGCTGTCGAAATACGAAAACACATCCCTGATTTCATCATCACCTATAAACCGGATTTCCGCCAGGACATTGCCGCAACCTGGCCGGAAAGCATAGAGGATAAGGTGGCCAGAAACGACTGGGGCTACCATCCGCAATATGACCTGTCTGCAATGACGGAACTGATGCTGAATGAGATACGGGAAAAGTTAAACAAATAAATATCCATCATCATGTATAGCGAAAAAATTAAACAACATTTCAGGAATGAACTTGACAGTATCCGGGATGCCGGTCTGTTTAAGGACGAAAGGATCATCGCCTCCCCACAGGGTGCTGAGATCACGATCTCAACAGGGGAAAAGGTTCTGAATTTTTGTGCCAATAATTACCTGGGTCTCTCCAACAGTCCCGAATTGATCCGGGCTGCCAAAGAGGCCATGGACACCAGAGGCTATGGGATGTCCTCGGTACGGTTTATATGCGGCACCCAGGATCTGCATAAGGAACTGGAATACAGGATTGCAAAATTCTTCGGGACGGAAGATTCGATCCTGTATGCTGCCTGCTTTGATGCCAATGGCGGTCTTTTTGAACCACTGTTGACGGAAGAGGATGCCATTATTTCCGATATGCTTAATCATGCGTCCATTATTGACGGAGTAAGGTTATGCAAAGCCCAGCGATTCAGATACCGTAACGGTGATATGCAAGACCTGGAAGAAAAACTAAAAGAAGCACAATCCGCCCGTTTCAGGGTCATTATTACGGATGGTGTGTTCTCGATGGACGGAAATGTTGCCCCGGTGGATGAGATTGTCCGTCTGGCCGATCAATATGATGCGATGGTTATGGTAGATGAGAGTCACTCGGCCGGCGTAGTGGGAGAAACCGGCAGAGGAGTGACCGAACTGTTCAACATCCGCGGACGGGTAGATCTTATCACCGGCACCCTGGGGAAAGCTTTCGGCGGAGCGATCGGAGGATTCACCACGGGCAGGAAGGAGATTATCGAAATGCTGAGACAACGGTCACGACCTTATCTTTTCTCTAACTCCCTGCCTCCGGCAGTGGTGGGTGCTGCCATCAAAATGTTTGATATGATGGATCAGACTTCTGCCCTGCAGGAAAAACTACACCGCAATACCGGTTACTTCATGGAGAAAATGGAGAAACTCGGATTTGACCTGAAACCCACCCAATCGGCTATTTGT
The DNA here is from genome assembly GCA_021157415.1 of Bacteroidales bacterium. Lineage (GTDB taxonomy): Bacteria > Bacteroidota > Bacteroidia > Bacteroidales > VadinHA17 > DRPN01. The sequence goes on from JAGGWN010000038.1 coordinate 5,237, forward strand.
GCCGTAATGCTCTATGATGCCAAGCTTTCCCAGGATTTTGCCGAAAAGCTTCTGGATGAAGGGATTTATGTCATAGGTTTTTATTATCCGGTGGTACCGAAAGGACAAGCTCGTATCCGGGTACAGCTCTCGGCGGCACATGATACGGAACATATCGACCAGGCCGTTGCCGCTTTTGAAAAAGTCGGAAAAGAACTGGGAGTGATAAAATAAGAAAAGGAGCTTTCGGCCCTCCTTTCTTTGTTATCCCAAATTCCGCCATAGAAAACACAAAACAGTAAATTCCTAAGTCAGCATCGCTTTCGCGTAGCTTCAGCGGAGCAAAGGATTTACCCGGTACGACCTACGGCTTGTGCGCCATAGAAGATATTTTCGAGATTTCTATTGCGAAAACTGGGTTTAACAACCCCGGATCATCCGCATTTGGATGACCCGCAATCCATACAGATCAGGCAACCTTCCTGGTAGATAAGGTTTGTCGAACCGCAGGCCTGGCATTTTTCGCCGTCAAAAGCCTTGGTACCGTCCGGTATAAATTTTTTCAGTGTCCTGGCTACGCCGGCTTTCCAGGTATTGATGCTCTCGTTGTCTAACTGCAGTTTGGATACCAGCTCAACAACATTCGGAATAGGCATGCCGTGCCTGAGCACTCCGGAGATCAGCTTGGCATAGTTCCAGAATTCTTTGTTAAACATATGGGACAAACCGCCTACCGTATTCTTATATCCGTATTTATCAGTATACTGAAAATCATACCGGGCACTTCCGTCGGTTTCGCGAACCTTGATGATCTTCCCTTTGGTAATGCTCTTCGGAATGACCAGAGCATCTTCTTCTTCCATCCCCGTAAATATCTCATAGGGTCTTCCATCCTTGATTCCCACAAAAGCAACCCATTTTTCATTGTTGTTATGAAAGCGAACGATCTCCGCATCCAGCACTTTGGGTCTTTTTTCAAAATTAGGTTTTTCGGCAGATACGGTTCCTTTCTTGTCATGGGAGACTAGCACCCCATCGCGGGAACCTTCCCGATACACGGTCACCCCTTTACACCCCGCATTCCAGGCTGTAACATATAGATTCCCTACCAGATCTTCCGTAGCTGCAGAAGGTAGATTGACCGTGACACTGATGGAGTGATCCACCCATTTCTGGATCTCTCCCTGCATTTTGACCTTGGCCACCCAGTCAATATCGTTGGACGTGGCATTGTGGTAGGGAGATTTCCTGATCACCTCGTTCAGCTCTTCATCCGAGTATTTTTCCACATCCTCAATCTTGTAACCGTTTACTTCCAGCCATGTTTTAAATTTATGATGGAAGACATTGTATTCTTCCCAGGTATCTCCCACATCATCGATAAAGGAAACGTGAACATCACTGTCATTGGGGTTTACTTTTCTTCTTCTCTTATAAACGGGCCGGAATACAGGTTCAATTCCGGAAGTGGTCTGTGTCATCAGACTGGTAGAGCCGGTGGGAGCAATGGTAAGCAAGGAAATATTTCTCCGACCATGTTTAACCATTTCTTCATAGAGAGCCGGATCTGCCTCTTTAAGACGTAAGATAAAAGGATTGTTCTTTTCCTTGTTGGCATCATATATTTCGAAAGCGCCTCTTTCCTTAGCCATTTCCACCGAAGCGCGGTATACTTCAATCGCCAGGGTTTTATGAATTTCTACGGAAAAATCGATGGAATTATCATTCCCGTACTGCAAACCGAGGGCCGCATGCATGTCTCCTTCAGCCGTGATGCCAATCCCGGTTCGTCTGGCTTCGAGAGCTTTGTGACGGATGTTTTCCCACAATTTCCTTTCCACAAATTTTACATCTTCGCTCTCCGGGTCTTTGTTAATTTTATCCAGAATTTTATCAATCTTTTCGAGTTCAAGATCAATGATATCATCCATGATGCGTTGCGCGTGATGAGCGTGCTCCCTGAACTTCCCGAAGTTGAATTTGGCTTTCGGTGTGAAGGGATTATCCACATAACCGTATAGATTGATGGCCAGCAAACGGCAACTGTCATACGGACATAGCGGGATCTCTCCGCAAGGGTTGGTAGCCACGGTACGATACCCGAGGTCGGCATAGGAATCGGCCACAGACTCGCGGATAATGGTGTCCCAGAAAAGAATCCCTGGTTCTGCAGATTGCCAGGCATTGTGAACGATCTTATCCCACAGTTTACGTGCATCCACTTCTTTTTTTACCCAGGGGTTGTCCGAATCTATGGGAAACTGTTGCACGTAAGGTTTGTTGTCCACTACGGCCTGCATGAATTCATCGTCGATTTTTACCGAGACATTGGCCCCTGTCACTTTTCCTGATTCCAGCTTGGCGTCAATAAACGTCTCTGCATCCGGATGTCTGATGGAGATGGTTAGCATCAAAGCTCCGCGACGGCCATCCTGGGCTACTTCCCGTGTCGAGTTCGAGTAGCGCTCCATAAACGGAACCACCCCCGTTGAGGTAAGCGCGCTGTTCAGCACCGGACTGCCGGCAGGACGTATATGTGACAGGTCATGGCCTACCCCGCCGCGACGTTTCATGAGTTGTACCTGTTCCTGGTCGATCTTCATGATGGCCCCATAAGAGTCCGAAGCACCTTCATTGCCTATCACAAAACAATTGGATAACGAAACAATCTGGTGATCATTCCCGATTCCGGACATAGGACCTCCCTGTGGCACAATGTATTTAAAATCCTTCAGCAACTCAAATAATTTTTCTTCCGGCATGGGATTGGGATATTTGCTCTCTATCCTTGCCAGCTCCCTTGCCAGCCGGCGATGCATATCATCCGGTGTTTTTTCATAAAGGTTTCCTTCCGAGTCTTTCAGTGCATATTTTGTTACCCATACCTTTGCTGCCAGTTCATCCCCTTTAAAATATTCCCTGGAAGCCTGCAAGGCTTCCTCAAAAGAAAAAATCCTCTTCCCCGCTTTTTTATCCTGAATCTTTATGGGTTTAAAGATTGGTGAATTCTCTTCTTTAACTTTGGTTTTGGTTTGACCGGCAAATAAATCGTCCATAGGTAATAACTTTAAAGCATTGAAAACAAACAGATAAGTTCCGAAAAATTTTTCGGAAGACGGGAATCAAATTTAGTAACTGAACCGTGACCTCACAATAGCAGATCATTCGTTTTTATTAACATTTTGCTAAAGTTATAAACTACAATCTGTATCTGATTAAGCATAAAACGATTATCTGTAATAATCAGAAATACAGATAGATATAAAATTCATATATCTTCGTCTTTTGTATCTTTCCTTACTGTACAAAGGGTTGTAAGCAGATTGGATTCAAAAAAAAAAGAGAGAAATTTTTCTCTCTTTTTTTGAACAAAAGTTTTAAATTCTAAAAAAGATATCTAAAGCCGATCTGTGCCTGCCAACGGGAACTGCTGATTCCGGAGTCATCCACATTCCAGACATCGCCATGGGGTTTGGAGAAACTGAACGTGGGTGTAGTTCCATCAGTATCAAACCCTTCAAATGAGATCAACCTGTAATATCCGTAAGGTACATAGTAACGGCGTCCCCAGTTTTTGTTAAGTATATTCGTGAAATTGAAAATGTCAAGCGTAAATTGCAGGGTGTGCTTCCGCGTACCGATATTGGTAAAGATATCCTGAGCAATTTTCAGGTCGAAGATATTGGTGAACGGGGTACGGGAACCGTTACGTTCGGCATACTCACCCCGATGTTTGCTCAGATACGGATCATTACTAATGAATTCATCCAGATCATTCCATTGCTGAGAAGCAGTGGCTGCATCTGCAAAGACAATTTCACCCTGATTTTCGGGGATGTAGATCAGGTTATTATCACTTTCTCCGTTACCATTCAGGTTTCCCCGGTCTCTGTAAACATAGGAATAGCGCTGACCGGATTGTCCGTTGTAAAACAAACTGATGGTAGTTGCCATATGCTTTAGGTATTCGAGACGGTAACTCAGGAAACCGACAATCCGGCTGCCCAGGTCAAAGTCAGAAATGCTCAAGTCAAGGTTATTCAGACCGTTTACCTGTTCCATATACCTCCATTGGGAAGAGTTTTGTGAAGAAGTTCCGTCATTTACAGACATTGCTCTTCCATAAGTGTAAGCCAGACTCCCGGTAAATCCTTTGGAGAAATTTTTCTGCAGCTGTATGGTAAAGTTGTAAGAATACCCTTTACTGGCATTGGTGCCTACCATCACTCTGGTATAGGAAGGATCCAGTTTGCTGTTGTCGTAATGTGGTCTGTTATCCGCTCCGGTAAGATAAAAATCAGGCGTTGGCGAGACATTCATGTTATAATAAAGCACATTGTTCAGGGTCTTGGTGAAAATCCCCTCAACCGTCAGGACCATTCCTCCGAAGATCTTTTTGTCAAACGCCAGGTCGGTACGTGCCACCTGCGGGAATTTATAATTAGCCGCAAACAGGTCCATTTGTCCGCCGTATGGAGCATCTGTTTCTCCGAAGTCTGAATTTTTATACTGATGATCCCAGCGGCTTTCAAAGGGTATGTAATAACCCCATGTATTTCTCACGTAAACTCCGCCTATCGTCAGACCGTTGTTTGTATAGGATCCTCCGGGCCATACCAGAGGCAGGCGGCTGGTGAAGATCCCGGTGCCGCCGCGAACCTGGAAAGATTCGTCCCCGGAGACATCCCAGTTAAATCCGAACCGGGGAGAGAAAAGCAATTTCGACTTTGGCATTTTTCCGGCACTGGCACCGTACATATCCCAGCCGGCTCCTTCAATTACGGGCACAGTCTCAGAGTTGAAATGGGTGTCTTCTTTCGGATCCTGAAGGAATACAGGCATATCCACACGCAGTCCTGCGGTTAGTTTGAAATTCTCATTTACCTGGATCTCATCTTGTGCGTAAATACCCCATTGTAACATACTGAAATCTGCAGCAGCAGCAGAACCGTCACCGGTGATCTCATCTACGAGGGAGTACCCTCTTTCATACTGATAAGCTGAGGCCACACCTATAGTGTCTGCAAAGCCCTGTCCTTTGACAGTAAGAAAATCAGCAACACTGGAATAACGATATTCCCCGAAATTTTTTCGCATAAACAAATTATAGGTATGGGACAATTCGATGTTGGCCCCGAAAGTAAAGGTATGTTTTCCTTTGTAAATGTTAAAGTTGTCGGTAATTGTCATCACGCCCTGTTTCAATTGATTTGCGGTGGAATAAGGTTCCGATCCGGCATATATGGTGGCACTGCCGTCATAGATGGTTAAGGAGGGAAAGTTTCCACCCAATGGGTCCCTGTCATCCAGTACCGACGTATAACCCAGGATCAGGCTGTTGGAGAATGTATTATAGTTGCTTTTCAGTTCCAGCGAAGTAGAGTTTGTTTTGCTGGGAAAATATTGGCTGTTGTTTTCAAAACTGAGTGCTCTGGAGCTGGAAGCTCCCACTTTCTTGGCTTCCAGGAATGTATAGGAATGTCTCAGCATTAATTTATGATGCTGACTGATATTCCAGTCAATGCGGGCAAAGAGTTTATCCGAATTCAGGGAAGCTTTTTTATTCAGGTAAGGGCCCGGCTCATATCCGAAATTCCTGAGTTTTTCGGCAATTGCATCAATCTGACTCTGGGAGGAATTTCCGTCGTAATCAGAAAAACTAAAAGGTTTGGGAGTCTGGTCCCGCCCCAGTTCGGCGCTCACAAAATAAAACAGTTTATTTTTAACAATGGCTCCACCCACCCGGGCGCCATAAGTGGCTGAGGTGAAATCAGGGAGTTTTTCCCTTGTAACACTCTCATCACTGGTAGGTGTTTTTCCGGCGAGATTTTCATTGCGCATGTAATAATAAACCGATGCTTTCACATCATTCGAGCCACTGCGTGTTACGGCGTTGATGCTGGCGCCGGCAAAACCCGACTGCCGCACATCATACGGTGCCAGAACGATCTGGAACTGCTCGATGGCATCCATACTGACCGGTGAACCGCCGGTCTGTCCGCCATTGGTACCTGTAGGTGACAAGCCGAATACATCATTATTCACAGCTCCGTCAATCGAGATGGCATTGAAACGGTTGTTGATCCCGGCTACGGAGATCGCTCCGTTATCATCTACCGCAGCCTGGGGGGTTAACCGTGCCATATCGGCAATGCTCCGCTCCACTGTGGGCATCATGGAGATTTGTTCACTGTTGACCATGGTCTGTGCTCCGGTTTTGTTGCCGTCAAACTCATTGTAGGAAACCCGCTTCCCTGTTACGGCTACTTCAGCCAGTTGGGTTGTGGAGGTCTTCATGACCACATTCAGTTTATACGTCTGACCCAGAGTGAGATAAATTCCCTTTTTCTCCACTTTCTGATATCCGACAAAAGAAAAAGTCACCGAATACGGCCCGCCAATATTCATATTAGGTAAACGGAAATAGCCTTCCGAATCCGTTATGCCGCCAAATTGTGAACCGGTGGGCTCATGTATGGCGACAACCGTAGCTCCGGGCAAGGGATTCCCCTGATCATCTACTACCCGGCCGTTCATGGCAGCCGTGGTTGTTCCCTGTCCGAAAGACAGGCTTCCCACAATAACAAATGTTATTGCAACAAATAACAAACGAATCATTGATTTCTTCATAAAACATTCTTGTTTAGGTTAATACTCTCAAAAATAAAAAAATTATACCTGGTTTTTAACCGAAGCAAATGTAATAATTCGAAACCGCTAAATATTTATATGATTTTATTTAATCATTAACAAATTGTTAACAATTATTTCCGAGCCGCCGGAGGAATTGTTGACAAACTGCTGACAGATTTGCCCGGATTTGTTTCGTATGGGTTCATTATCATAAAATTCCGATAATAGTGTGCTCAGTTGATCCCCCTTTTGATAGGAAAAAGCTCCTTTCAGGCGGATCAATTCAGTAGCTTCCCTGAATTTCCGGTATTTTGGACCGAAAATAACAGGTACACCAAACACGGCGGCTTCCAGAATATTATGGATGCCATTGCCAAATCCCCCACCGATGTAGGCTACATCGGCATAAGCGTACAGAGAGGAAAGCATTCCTATGTTGTCTATCACCAGGACATCGGCATTCGAATAGTCTTTTTGTCCCGCTTCACTGTAAAAAACAAAAGGAACCTGCAGCCTGCCTGCTATCCATTTCAGATGTGCCGGATAAATCTCATGGGGTGCGATGATCCATTTAAAAGGTCTGATCTTTTGATTTATGTATTTAAAAAGGTATTCCTCATCTTCTTTCCAGGTGCTGCCGGCGACAACCGCCAAATGGTCCGCCTTGAAATTTTCGGCCACCGGAATTTTTTTCCGGGCCCTGGCGATCGTCAGCACCCGGTCGAAACGGGTATCCCCTGCTACCCGGACATTTTTAAGGCCGTGTTTTTTTAAAAGTTGTTCCGAGGCGGTATCCTGTACGAAAATTTCACTGAATACATTCAATAACTTCCTGAACTTGCCGGCATACCCCTTAAAAAACCATTGATCATGCATGAATATTGCGGAAATCAGAAAAACGGGAATCCTTCTCTCTTTCAATGCCATCAGGAAAAAATACCAGAACTCATATTTAACAAAAACCGCAATATCCGGTTGTATGATTTCCATAAAACGCCTGGCATTACGGGGTGTATCCAGGGGAAGATACAATACATAATTCGCTTCTTTGTAGTTTTTACGCACTTCATATCCTGAAGGAGAGAAAAAGGTTAAAACAACGGAGATATCCGGATTCTTTTTTTTCAGGGATTCAATGACGGGACGGCCTTGTTCAAATTCTCCCAGGGAAGCACAATGCACCCAGACGGTTTTTCCTTTACGCCGGTATGTTTTTTTCAGTCGGGTAAAATAGTTTTTTCGACCTGAACACCAGGCTCCTGCCTTTTTATTAAACAAAGAAGCCAGACATATGGAAAATCCGTATATTAAGAGAATGCTCCGGTAAATAAAGATCACGGTTACATTATTTTACAGGTAAAAACAGAAAAACGATCAAAAGGCAGCGAGCAACAGATCAAGATCTTTGGATAATATTCCGAATCTTCTACCGATCACCTCATTGGTGAGAATTCCATTAAAGATATAAACTCCTTTACGCAATCCTGCATCTTCCCGCAAGCGGTTTTTCACCCCTCCGGCATCACCAATATCCCTGAGGATAGGTGCAAACACATTGCTGAGAGCGATGGAGGCCGTGCGGGCTACCCGTGAAGGGATATTGGGCACACAGTAATGAATAACTCCGTGTTTGGTAAAAACGGGATTTCCATGATCCATACATTTAGAGGTTTCTACGCAACCTCCCTGATCTATGCTTATATCTATAATCACGGATCCTTTCTTCATCCCCCTGACCATCTCTTCGGTAACATAATATTGTGTACGTTCGGCTCCCGTAAGATGGACTGCCCCCACCACCACATCGGCAGACTTCAGGGCTTTGGTCAACACACGCGGGTGGAACACAGAGGTTTGAATTCTCTGTCCCAGATAGGTCTGTAATCTTTTCAGTTTATAGACCGAGTCATCAAAGACTTTCACCACCGCCCCCAGACCCAGGGCAGCACGGGCAGCATATTCAGCCGCCGTTCCGGCACCCAGAATCACTACTTCCGTCGGCGTAATCCCGCTGATTCCTCCCAGTAAAACACCTTTTCCCTTGTGTACATTGCTCAAATACTCTCCTGCTATCAGGATAGAGGCCATACCTGCAATCTCGCTCATGGAGCGTACCACAGGGTAATGTTCATATTTATCCCGGATATTTTCAAAAGCAATGGCCGTAACCTTTTTCTGCATCAGTTTTCTGATATATTTATCGGTATGGTTTGTCAGATGAAGGGAAGAAATAACCGTCAGCCCACCCTTCAGTTGTGCAATTTCCTCAAGGGTAAGCGGGGAAACTTTTAGCACGATATCCGATTGAAAAACTTCTTTGTTGGTATCCACGATCATTCCGCCGCATTCACTGTAGTCGTGATTCGTATAACTGGCCTGAAGACCGGCATCCCGGGCAATAATTACCTGATGACCGTCATTGACCAGGATCTCCACCGCTTCAGGCGTGAGGGAAACCCTGTTTTCATAAGCATCGGTTTCCTTGGGCATGCCGATGATCATTTCTTTCTTTTTCAGGGTGGTTTCCAGCATCTCTTCCTGGGGGAGCAACCCTTCCTTGTTCAGGGAATAACGTAAAGAATTACTTGATTCAACCATGGTACTGTCTTCAATTTTTCAGGATTCCTAAATTAATACTTTCCACGGGAATTTCAAATATCGGGATATGATCCGTTATCAACTTCAATGATCCGGGTCTGGCCAGTATCCACACGAATCCGTATGTTAACAATATCAGCAGGCAGTAATGACTCTATCTTTTCAGGCCATTCAATGAAACAATAATTTCCGCTGTCAAGGTATTCTTCCAGTCCGATATCGTACGCTTCTTCCGGTTTTTCAATGCGGTAAAAATCCATATGATAGACGGGTCCGTACTTCGGTGAGCTGTACTCGTTTATGATCGCAAAAGTGGGACTTTGTATGGTGTTTTGTACGCCCAGTACATTGCAAAACCGTTTGATAAAAGTGGTTTTTCCTGCTCCCAGATTTCCATATAAGACAAAAATTCTTTTCCCTGAAAATAATTTCAGCAGATACTCCGCCAGAGGAAGCAACTCCTTTTCGTCAGATATGTGAACGACATGCTTTCCCATCAGTTATTGTTCCTGTTGTCTTGGCTTTAGTACTGCAAAAGGTATCAGCATCTCTTCCATGGATATCCCGCCATGCTGAAAGGTCCCTTTGAAAAACCGAATATAATAATTCATATTCTTGGGATAAATCAGATATTGTTTTTCCCTGGCAAAAACGTAAGTAGAGGTGATATGATCTTTGGGCAGGTGTATCTGTTCGGGCTGACGAACGCCAAAAACCTCTTTGGGATTATAATTCAGATTTCTGCCCAGCTTGTACCGTAAATTGGTTGTAGTATCCCGGTCTCCCACAACTTTTACGGGAGTTTCCACATCAATGCTTCCATGGTCTGTGGTAATACATAACCGGATGTTTTTTTTCGCCAGGAGACGCACCAGAGGATACATGTAAGAATGTTCAAACCAGGTGCGTGTCAGGGCTCTGAAAGCTTTTTCATCCCTTGCCAGTTCACGGATCATATTCATCTCCGTTCTTGCATGTGACAACATGTCCACAAAATTATAAACCAGAACCACCAGGTCGTTGTTCAGCAGGTTCGGTATTCCCTCCAGAATCTTTTTCCCTTCGTTCTGATTCAGTATCTTCCTGTACACATGTTTGATATTTAAGCCTTCTCTTTTAATCTGTTCCGCCAGCAAGGCTGCTTCAAACTCATTTTTATTTCCCTCTTCCTCGTCAAAACGCCAGTATTGCGGTAATAACTTGTGGATCTCCAATGGCATAAGTCCCGCAAATATGGCATTTCTGGCATACTGCGTTACGGTAGGCAGGATACCGTAATAAATATTTTCCTCCTCCAGCATAAAATATTCCTGAATCAGACCATACAGAATCTTCCACTGATCCAGACGCAAATTATCAATTACGATCACCACGGTTTTGGTTCCGTTTTTCACCTGTGGGAAAACCCACTTACGGAAAACCTGGGGGGACAACACGGGGTTATCTCCTTCCCCAAACCAACGGGGATAATTTTTTTGTATAAACCGGGAAAATTCCCTGTTGGCTTCGGTACGCTGGTCTGCCAGTACGGAAGCCATCCCGCTCGACCCGGCCTCTTCCAGTTCTATGTCCCAGAAGACAAGACGTTCATATATATCTACCCAATCCCTGAAACTCCCGGCCATCATGATTCTTTGAGAAAGCCGCATGAATTCAGATTGGTATTTTGATGCGGAATGGCTCTCCCTGATCTTCGATCGTTCCGTAAGTTTTTTCAGCGTTAATAACAATTGCTGCGGACGTACCGGCTTAATCAGATAATCGGCAATTTTTGATCCTATTGCCTGTTCCATCAGATCCTCTTCTTCGCTCTTGGTGATCATGACCACCGGTAATTCTGAGAAAGAATTCTTTATCTGCTCCAGGGTTTCCAGCCCACTCAAACCAGGCATCTGCTCATCCAGTAATACTACATCGTAAATCTCCTCCCTGACTTTTTCCACAGCATCTACACCATTGTTGGCAGTGTCTATCTCATATCCCTTATCCTGCAGAAAAAGAATCTGAGAATGCAGTAAGTCAATCTCATCATCTATCCATAGTATTTTTATCTTTCTCATTTACCTTTTCCTTTCTTCAAAAGTCCTGCTTGAAATTCCCCACTAATCTTATTATCCAGGAAAAAAATCATAAAACAGCCTACTCCCGGAAATAAGAAGATTATTTTATACTACCGAAGATAATATTTTTTATAGAAAACGCGGTAAGTATCCAGGGACTTGTTTTTCAGGAATGTTTTAAAACCGGATTCGGAGAAAATGAAAACCTCTATTCCCGGATTGTGTACATAAGGGGTCAACGCAGGATATTGATCAAAGGCTTTCATATAATCCATGGCTTCCTTATATTTTCCAAGAGTTTTAACGGATATTACACTCATGCCCTTCACTGCGTCTTTGTCGGTCTTTACCTCAAAGTCCGTCTGGGGATACTGGTCCGTGTTAAAATTGATGATCTCGAATTTCAGTTGGTTGAGATTTATCGACGGGTCGTTTACAAAAATGGTCAACAAATGATCTTCTTTTGGATTAAAATGATACATGACGCTGGCTGTTTTCTCTATTTCTTCCTGTTTGAGAACAGGGTGTTCCTGATTCAAATATGAGATCATGTTTTTGGCCCGGTCGGCAATATCCTGATCCGTCACAGAATCGGCCACCTGCATCAGCACCTTCTTAAATGTTCTGGGATCACTGGTTTTACCAATCGAAACAGCCCGCAAAAACATATATTTTGATTTCAGATCTGCCCCGGTTCTTTTCTGAAGAGCCTGATCACACCTTCTAATTACTTCCTGGTAATGGCCGGTTTTGAACAGGTGATATACCTGCTCATATTTTCGATCTTCTTCAAGCCTTTGTTCATTGATCTTTTTCAGATACAAAGGGTCTTTCAATACCTTGGCCTGCTCACTGTCGGGAAATTTTTCGATGATAAGATTTTTATATTTATCGGCCAGGTTTGTTTTCCCTGTTTCGCGGTAAAGACTGTAAAGAGTATAATAAGTTGCCAGAAGGTATATGCTCTGTGGGAAATCTGTTGCAAGCCGTTCCAGGTTGTGAATGGCCTTGTCATAATCTTTCAGATCGTTGTAAAAGATCATGGCCGACTCAAAAAGACCTTCCTGAAGCTGCGCATTGGAAGCAACCATCATGGAATCATTCAAAGGTATTTGACGCAGATAATAGCTCCGGCTTTTTTTGTTGGTTTTCTGCACAGATTTAATAACTTGTTCTGTTGAAAGGGAATCTTCTTCTTGGGTGGCCGATTCAAATGAAACGGAAGCCTTGTTTTTTCTGCGCCAGTTATCTTCCAGCTTGCGGTTCCCCCATCTTCTTTTGAATTCGGTTCTTCCGAAACCCAGTGCTGTGGGGTTATAAAAGTACCATTGTCCGCTGCGGTTTAACTCACTTTGATAGCGAATATCGGTTTGCATTGCCTGTCCGCGTGAATATGCCTGGGAAGCATTCTGTTCTGCTTCCTGTTTTTCCTGCAAAACCAGCTGTTCAATGATCCCGTCAATAATAGCCAGTCGTTTTTTCTCAGGCAAGGCGGCCAGATGCTGCAAACTATCCTGAAGGGTGATTTCCCGGGTATACCGGACCAGCCGGTTCAGACTGTTACTCTCGTTTTTATAATTTTCATAACCGGCATAGTTCCCCGGAAGAAATGCCACGGTACTGTCATAAAACATCTGGGCATGATCATAATCGTTCCTGTCGAAATATATTTCAGCTACCGCGAGATAGGACAGACCCTTCTGAACATCATTGGATACCGAATAATGTGCTGATTTTATGAAATACGCTATGGCTTCATCGGGTTTGTTTTCTTTCATGGCAATTTTCCCGAAAGCATAATAGATCTGATCCCGGTATTCTTTATTTTTCTCGTCACGGAGCAGTTTGCGCAAATCTTTTTTTATTTGTTTCAGATTCCCGGCATAAGTTTCTGTGTCCTCTGCAATACGGATATGTGCATTAAAAGCCATTTCATAAGGAGGATTGAGATGAAAAACCATCCGGTAGTATTTTACGGCATCTGCCATATCCTTTTTTTCTTCATACAGTTGTCCCAATAAATAGGCAGTAAATGCCTTCTTATCCTTTTTCTTAATGTATTCAAAAGCTTTTTTCAGTTCTTCAATGGCAAGATCGGTCTCCCCATGCAATAAGTAATGATTGGCCCTCACTTTATAATAATCCTCAAGCAGGGACGACGGAATCTTGTTTTTTTCTTTTTCCAGCCCTTGCAGGGTTTCTTCTGCAGCGCGGAAGTCCTTCGTCCGGTCATAAACCTTTGCAGCCCAGAGACGCGCTTCCAGGACCACTTCGGGATCAGGGTATTTTTTGTTGATAATGTAATTGAAGGAGATCAACGCCGAAGGAAGGTCGTTCTTCATATATTGCGCTTTTCCCATCAACAGGTAACTGTCATCCACCCATTTATTGTACTCGGGCAGATTAAAAAAATCTTTCTCTTTTTTTGTGAGTCTGGTTTTTTTCTGTTTGGGTTTGGCTGTGATCGAGTGATACGTGATCAACTTGGAAGCTTTTTTTACCACACGATCCATCTCCGAAGTGATCAGGCCGGCTGTTTCTTTGGTCTCCAGAGGGAAAACGGGCATGGTCTTGGTAAAATCCGGTTGTAGTTGTTTTGAGGCTTTCCTGATTCCGCTTTTATAACTTTCCTTTGCATTAAAATAAATATTGTAATGAGATACCAGGTTGTGAAAGGCGCGGCTGGATGCAGTGTTTTTCTTTACCGAACAACCCAAACTCCCCAGCAGAAACACAAGAAAGAAACAATATAATACCTTTTTAATTAAATTAATCAAAGCCACCGGTTTTTTTCAAACAAACAGTAAAACTAAAAAAATAGTATTTTACCGGATTGTTTTTTGCAAATAATTATATACGGAAGCTTATTTAAACTTCCGGAAACAACAAATGTTTATGCTGAAAATTAATGCTCCGGAGTTTCAAGTTTTTTTACTTCGGACACTTCTTTAACGATGGCCTGCTCTATTCCGGCCAGTGTCTGCTGGCGGTACGGGCAATTCTTACAGGTTCCCGTAAGTTGCACTTTAACAGTCCCCTCATCTGTAATTTCAAGCAACCTGACATCACCGCCGTCAGCCTGAAGGTAAGGCCTCATTCTTGCAAGGACTGCAAGTACCTTGTTTTTTATGCGCGCTTTATTGTCCATTGAATGTTATCCTCCGTTAATGTTGTATAATAACCCTTTTGGTCGGAGGCAGTTCCTTGTTTCTTTTATCTACTTGTTCTACAAACCGGTTTGCCAAATCCTGAAATATCTGTCCCAGCATGGTGTTTTCATCCAGAGCCACCGGCTTACCGGTATCTCCGCTCTCACGGATTTTCTGGACAATAGGGATGCTTGTCAGTATAGGAACATTGTATTTTTCAGCCAGTTTCCGGGTTCCTCCTTCTCCGAAAATGTAATATTTTTTATCAGGCATTTCTTCCGGAGTAAACCAAGCCATATTTTCTACCAGCCCCAATACCGGGACTTCGATTTTATCACTCCTGAACATGGCAATACCCCTGATTACATCTGCCAGAGCTACATCCTGGGGAGTGGTGACCATCAAGGCTCCAGTTACCGGGATTTCCTGTACCATGGTCAGGTGGATATCACTGGTTCCGGGAGGTAAATCCACAATAAGAAAATCTAGCTCACCCCAGTCTCCCTGTTGTAACAGTTGTTTAAGGGCGCTTGTGGCCATGGGTCCGCGCCAAATCAAAGCATCATCCGTATCAATAAAAAATCCGATGGACAATATTTTCATATTGTATTTTTCCAGGGGGATGATCATATCGATCCCGTTCATTTTATGAACCCGTGGTACGGAACCTTCCAGATCCATCATCTTCGGTACGGAAGGCCCGAAAATATCAGCATCCAGCAATCCGGTTTTCCACCCTTGTTTCGATAAGGCCACTGCCAGATTGGCTGCAACCATCGATTTGCCTACGCCGCCTTTTCCCGACGCTACCACAATGACATTTTTTACCTCCGGCAAAACCTCCGGTCCGGTTTTTAACGATCCTACTTTTACCGGAACCGTGATCAACACCTCAATATCCTCTCCGAATTCCTTCTTCAACTGACGGTCACACAACTTTTTGATCGAATTGAAAAAAGGATCATTGGACTTGGGCAGAGCCAGCGTGAAAATAATCTGACGACCATCAATACGCAAATTTTCTACCATATTGGAGGAAACAATATCCCCGGCAGTTTCGGGATGCTTGATCTTCTTCAAGATCTCCAGTACTTTTTCTTTAGATATTTCCATAATAAAATCTGAATTTTAACCTTGATTAATTACCCGGGCTATTTTTATTTAATATAAATAAGTGTGCAAATATAAGGATTCTTTGAACAGGTTGATCTATTATTTGTTTAAATTTTCAGCCGGATCCCAAAATATTTCTCCGAAACGAACAATCCGGTCGTTTACGACCTCGATCCCTTCGTTTTCCAGCAATTGTTTCATGGTGTCCCCGAAACCGAAATAATGTTTTCCCGTTAGCATACCCTGCCGGTTTACCACACGGTGGGCAGGAATAAAAGTACCAGTGTGTAAAGATTGATTCAGGGCCCAGCCCACAACACGGGCCGATCTTCCCGACCCCAGATATCGGGCAATGGCGCCATAGGTAGTCACCCTGCCGGGAGGGATCTGATGCACTACCGCATATACTTTTTCAAAAAAATCCCTATTCTCCATGAACAGGATTTTTTAAGGGATGCTCACGCACAGGGACAAAGCGAAGATAACAGATTTTCTTTCCCTCCTCCAGAAACTTCTTTTCGTAAAAGGTCCGGATACCGAATACAAACTCATCTTTCTTTTCGCCATAAAGATCGGCAGTACATTCTTCCAGAGGGAAATCGTTCAGACGAATCACTTCCAGTGAATATTGAAACATATCCACATTATCCGTCTTCAGGTGTACGTATCCTCCCGGTTTCAGGATATTCCGGTACACCTCCAGAAAACGGGGATGGGTAAGTCTTTTTTTCTCCCTGCGTTTCCGGGGTTGAGGATCCGGAAAAGTAATCCATATCTCAGAAACCTCTCCCCGGTCAAAAAAAGAATGCAGCAACTCAATTCTTGACCGCAGAAAAGCCACATTTTTCAATCCTTTATCGAGGGTGGTGACCGCGCCACGCCACATTCGGGCTCCTTTAATATCTATTCCGATAAAGTTTTTTTCGGGGAATTTTTCAGCCAGGCCTACCGTGTACTCTCCTTTGCCACAACCCAGTTCCAGTACAATAGGGTGTTCGTTGTGGAAAAAATCCTCTCCCCAACGGCCTTTTAAAACATAATCTTTTTTGTATATCTCCTCAAAACGGGGCTGCAGAACAAAGTCCATTTGTTCCATTTCAGCCCACCGGGCAAGCTTATTTTTTCCCACTTTTATTCGTTTTCTCACGTTCAACACGTAACCCCACATCCCGGATCCCTTTCAGGTTGGTACGCATTCCCTGTTCAATATCAAAAGTGTAAACGCCCCGGTAGGGGAAACGGATATGTTGTTTATAGGGTAACCGTAAAAAGTAAAGATCTCCGATTCCTCTTCCCAGCCACTTTCCCCGTTTGTCAGCAAGAAGAAAATTAACGGTGTCCGTCAGCTCAGCACCGGTCGGGGAAGCCACATGAATGAAAAGATAAATATTACTATATGGATAATCGGAATAATTACGGATGTTTACATAAACGGCATGGGATGACACGGTGTCCTTAACCAGCACCTTAAACCGCACTGGCTCTTTCATTTTCCAGGTATGGTCGGGTATTTCCTTGTTTTCATCAAACACTCTGCCCGGGTCACATCCGGTTAGCAGCATACTCAGGGGCAAAACCATCGACAAAAGAAGCATGAACTGTCTTGTAATCCGGTTTCTGTAATTTTTGTCAGCTTTCATAAGGGACCTTACCTGTTGTTCCTTTTATTTCTGTTTTTGTTTTTCTTCCGTTTTTTCTTATTACGGCTGCTTTTCCGGTCAAATCGGGTGAGGCTGTCCTGACCCACCACATTCTCAAAATTCAGGGATATGTCTGTTTCTTCCTGCTGGTACCGGGCATCCAGCAGTTGTTCGGGTTTTTTCCCTCCCTTGTTCATCTGTTGGATTTCCAGGACCCTCTCCACAGGTACCAGGACCAGGTTTGCCGAAGAATTGGGATCGGAAGAATACCACATTGCCTTTTTGAATATATCTGTTTTCTGGTGATAATAATTTCCTTCCATGGTTTCCAGAACGATATCGGCACGGGGGAAGTTTTTCTGAGCGTCGAGATAAACATCCAGTTCATAGTTGAGACAGCATTTCAGTTTTCCACATTGTCCGGCCAGTTTTAACGGGTTGAGAGAGAGCTCCTGGTATTTGGCAGCACTGGTGGAGACGGAAACAAATTTATTCATCCACGAAGCACAACACAACTCTCTGCCACAGGATCCAATGCCTCCGATTCGGCCGGCTTCCTGGCGTGCTCCTATCTGCCGCATCTCGATTCTGACCCTGAACTGTTCAGCCAGCACCTTGATCAACTCTCTGAAATCTACCCTTTCATCGGCAATATAGTAAAAAATAGCCTTGGTTTTATCCCCCTGATATTCCACATCCCCGATCTTCATGTTCAGCCTGAGATCCCCTGCAATCTTACGGGCTTTGATCATGGTTTCATGCTCAAGACTGATGGCTTCTTTCCATTTTTCAATGTCTGCAGGCTTAGCCTTGCGATAAACTTTTCTGAACTCGGTTTTTTCAGGGTCTATCTGGTTGCTGCGCAACCGCATGGTTACTAACTCGCCGGTAAGGGTAACAATTCCGATATCATGACCCGGCGAAGCTTCCACCGCCACAATATCCCCGTTTGCCAGCCTCAAATGATTCACATTTCTGTAAATCCCTTTCCGGGTATTTTTGAAATGAACCTCTATCAGTTCAAGCTCAAAAGGATCTGTCGGTATATTCTGCAGCCAGTTATATGATGTCAGTTTGCAACAAATATCGGAATGATAAGCAAATCTGTCCTGTACGTCCAGCAAGCACCCCCGTCCTTCCAATACTTTTTTTTCCATAGTTTCAAAAATTAACCTGCATGGCAACATTTACAATGCAGGTGAGATATATTGTCATATGCCAAAGGAAGCAAAATTAACTATTTTTTTAACAGTTTGTGTATCTTCAGGGATACATCCATGAAGACAAGCTTTCCGTACACATTTCCCGAAATATGATCAAACGCCTCATTGAGCAGAGCATATAGATTTTCCATATTTCCCGGGGAGATAAAAGCGGAAAATTTTTTGGAGAACTCAAATTCCTGTTTTGTCATCCGGTGGATTTTCTTATCGTTAGGAAGAATGTGCAGCAACAGGTTTTCCCGGAGGATGTGTATGGTATATTTCAGAAAAGCCTTTTGTTTCTCCCGGCCCAACGAGGCCATTTCGTCGGACCAGGTTGTCAGGCCCGGCACATCAGGGACCCAGGCCAGACGCATCCACCGGATGAATAACTCCATAAATTCATTTCCTTCTTTTTCTTCTTCTATCAGTCGCAAAGCATCCCGTACATTCCCTCCTGCCCAACTGACCGCCCGTTCCAGCTCATCCTCTGTTAAACGGTATCGTTCCTGGAGAAACCGTCCCAGACTGTCATGGTCAATCTTGGGGATTTTCAGGGCCTGACACCGAGACATAATGGTGGGAAGGATTTTTTCCGGCTCGATAGATACCAATAAAAAAACAGTTTTGTCGGGAGGTTCTTCTATGGATTTCAGCAACTTATTGGCCGCATGGACGTTCATTTTTTCAGGGAGCCACAGAACAAGAACTTTATATTCCGACTCAAAGGATTTCAGGCTGATCTTGCGAATGATCTCATCACTCTCTTCGGTATAAATCATTCCCTGTTTGTTTTCCACCCCCAGCTGTTCATACCATTGCGCCGGTCCGATATAAGGATTCTCCAGAATGATTTCCCGCCATTTTTCAATCTGCAGGCTACTGCGGGAGTCCCGGACCATGGCCCCGGATTTTACCACCGGATAAGAAAATATTATATCCGGGTGGATCAACTCCTGTGCCTTGATACAGGAAGCACAAACACCACATGAATCTTCCTCTTGCCTGTCCAGACAGGTGATATACTGAGCATAAGCCATGGCCAGCGCCAGAGCTGCCGACCCCTCTTCTCCGTAAAACAACTGTGCATGACTGATCCTGTTTTCCAGAACTGTCTGGCGCAAACGGTGTTTTATTTCTTCCAGACCGGGTATATCCTTAAACTGCATATTCGTGTTTCTGAAGAAACAAAAATAAGGAAATTTTCTACCACACCGCAAAAATCATTTTTCAGGGAACGGTAAGTTATTATTTTTGTAGTCCTGTTTTGTCCGATCATCATTAAAAAGTTATAAAAATGAAAAATATCGATAATTACGATTTCACCGGAAAAAGAGTCCTGGTAAGAGTGGACTTTAACGTCCCACTGGACGAGAACTACCATATTACCGATGATACCCGTATCCGGGCTGCCTTGCCTACCGTCAATAAGATACTGGAAGGAGGAGGCCGACCCATTCTGATGTCCCACCTGGGCCGGCCAAAAGATGCCTACGAGGAAAAATTTTCCCTGAAACATGTTGTCCCTCATCTCTCCGGTTTGCTGGGCAGGGAAGTGAAATTTGCCGCCGATTGCATTGGCCCTGAAACCGAAAAAATGGCCGGGGATCTGAAACCCGGCGAGGTCATGTTATTGGAAAATCTGCGTTTTCATGCCGAAGAGAAAAAAGGGGACGAAGGTTTTGCCGCTCAACTGGCCAAACTGGCCGATGTCTATGTCAATGATGCTTTCGGAACAGCTCACCGGGCGCATGCCTCTACCACTATTGTGGCTAAGTTTTTCCCGGAAGACAAAATGTTCGGATACCTGATCGAAAATGAGTTGAAAAACATGGACAAAGTGCTGCATAACCCCGAACATCCCTTTACTGCGATCATGGGAGGGGCCAAGGTGTCCGACAAGATTCTTATCATTGAGAACCTGCTGGAACGGGTGGACAACCTGGTGATAGGTGGCGGAATGGTTTATACTTTCGTCAAGGCCCGGGGAGGAAAGATCGGCAACTCGCTGGTGGAAGAGGACAAACTGGACCTGGCCCTCCGACTGCTGAATATCGCCACGGAGAAAAATGTCAAAGTATATCTGCCGGTGGATAATGTGATTGCAGATGCTTTCAGCAACGATGCCAATACAAAGGTTATTCCGGTGGATGAGATCCCTGACGGCTGGATGGGTCTCGATGCCGGCCCCGAGACCATCAAAACGGTCAGGGAGGTGATTATGAATTCCAAAACGATCCTGTGGAACGGTCCAATGGGGGTTTTTGAGATGGAAAAATTTGCCGAAGGTACCAAACAGGTGGCCTTGGCCATCGCCGACGCTACCGCTGCCGGCGCATTCAGCCTCGTGGGAGGCGGGGATTCGGTAGCTGCCGTTAATAAATATAACCTGAAGGATAAAATGGGCTATGTCTCTACCGGCGGCGGTGCTATGATGGAATATATGGAAGGTAAAGAATTGCCCGGTATTAAGGCCATTCGTGAAGCATAAACGTTACTCTGTCAAGTAAAAGCCCCGCCGTTTGTGGGGCTTTTACTACGTAGGTACCTACGTAGGTGACCTGTGGTGCGATTTTTGTTGCCTTTATATTCTGGAATCAAGAATGATTGAACAATGAAGTATCTTTTACCGTTTCTGCTGATGCTGGCTATGACAACCCCCGGATGTAAAAAAACAACAGAGCCTAAAGTCTCCGGGGAAGTGACAATCAATTCAAAACTATATGGGACAGGCCCTTACTATATTATCGGATATTCTTTTTCTAAAGGAGCACTGGTGGAATCGGGCTCAAACCCTGAACCCGACATTACGATATCGGCGCAGACCAGTCCCGACAACACATCCATCGACTGGGTGTATCTGAGTACGGATAACTTTCAGAACTCTTTTTCTCTGAACGCTTCTTTTGACAATAGCGTGACAGCAGAAGATTTTTTCAACAATTATCTGACCGTACCGGATACAATCGGGTACACAGGTATCGCTAAAGATATCAAACCTTATCAGGTATGGACCTTCCGGACCCGAGAACAAAAATATGTGAAACTGCTTATCCTTAAAGTAGTGGCCGAGATCCGGGATGGAGAACCTTATGCTGAAACGACCTTCCGGTATGTTTACCAATCCGACGGCACAAAGGTCTTTCCCAAATAATGCAAACCCGGAAAATAAGATACCTCTTGCAAGATCAGATCAACCATATCCGGAAAAGTATTTTTCAGATCACGGATGAACGTTCTTTCAGGGAAGTGACCCTGGAAGTCTTCCGGTTTCAGGCAATATACAATCCTGTTTACCGGAAATACATTCATTTGTTGGGGATTAATCCTTCATTGGTAAAGGATATAAAAGAAATTCCTTTTCTGCCGGCGGCTTTTTTTAAAGATCATACGATCAGCATTACGAACGGACCCTTTGAAACCGTTTTTTTCAGCAGCGGCACTGCCGGCAGCAGTCCTTCCCGACATCCTGTTCCGGACCTTTCAATCTATGAGGAAAGCTTTAGCCGGGCCTTTCAACATTTTTACGGGGACATCACAGCTTATTGTATCCTGGCGTTGCTGCCTTCCTATCTGGAACGCCACGGATCGTCACTGGTATATATGCTTGATGCTCTGATCAAAAAAACAGACTGTAAGGCAAGCGGTTTTTATCTGTATGACCACGACAGGCTTTATAAGACCCTGCTCGCCCCGCGTATGCGGAACAAGAAAGTTCTGCTTTTCGGGGTCAGTTTTGCCCTGCTCGACTTTGCCGAAAAACATGAATTGCCTGGAGAGATGGATCTCACTGTAATGGAAACGGGCGGCATGAAGGGGCGGCGGAAAGAGATGGTAAGGAAAGAGTTGCATGATTTTTTGAAAGAGCGATTTCGTGTCTCTTCCGTCCATTCCGAGTATGGCATGACCGAGCTCCTGTCCCAGGCTTATTCTTCCGGTAACGGGATTTTTCGACCCCCCCCCTGGATGCGGATCCAGGTGCGGGACAGCTATGATCCGTTTGCTTATTCTCCTCCCGGTCATACAGGGGGTATCAATGTAATCGATCTGGCCAACCTCTATTCCTGTGCTTTCATTGAGACACAGGATCTGGGACGTTTGCATCCCGACGGCAGCTTCACTGTCGAAGGCCGCTACGATCACAGCGATATCCGCGGGTGTAATTTAATGGTACAGGAAATATAAGCCTGAAGATACTACAAACCCCTATTGTCCTATCCGGCTCCTCAACTACCTGATGCCTAATTTCTTCCTGATGTCCTTCGGCAGGGCATTCTTATGCACCATAATGGCCAGGGTTTTCAGTTCGACGAAAGGCTCTGACATAAATAAGTAACCGCCATATTTGTTGCTCTTGGTGCCCCAGGAATTTTTGGTCAGATAATACAGGGTGCCGTTTTCATCTTTCCCCGTTCCGACAAGGTGCATCAGATGATCGTCGGTTGTTTGATAATCATCGAAAGTCTTCTGACGCATTGCCTGTGTGACCAACAATTCTTTTACCGGATGTTTGAAAGCCGAATCCACCTCAGCCCCTGACATACTCTCCCAGGGTTTTTCCGGAAGAATGGCTACTCCGTTTTTATGCGAAAATCCTTTTTCGCTTACATCTCCGTCCCAGGCTACCGAAAACCCGTGATCCAGAGCATAGTTGATTACGTCCATGAGCTCATTCACGGGCAGGTTATAATAAAGGTCATGTGTCCAGTTATCCGGTACTTCCAGGCCGAACCGCGTATAAAAAGGATGATGGGTGTAAGACGTCAGTTCCACATAATCGTCCGGATTAAAGTGAAAATGATTCCGGAAAGATTCCGGTGTAAATTCTTTCCCTTCCCAGGTAAAAGTTTCCGGATCTCTTCCCAGATAAGCATCCAGTACCGACGCATATCCCTTTGGCCAGGCTGTGGTGAGTTTCCGGCTCTTTACCACAGCATCGAGATAAGCATTGAGTACCTTGTTCAGCTCGCTGTGATTATGAATGGTATCCCCGTAATTTTTGCCGGGATACACTTCTTCAGGCACGAAACCATACTGTCGGATCACGTTGATCACATCATGGGCCTGTCCTCCCGGGCCGAAATTGGCCAGACCGTGGAAACGTACATACAAGTTCCCTTTTCGTTCATAGGCATGCCGTACCGTGAACATCTCCGACAAATTCAAAACTGGGCCTCCCTGCCGGAGGATTTCCGTTTCTACAAAGGAAGTGGTTGCAAAACACCAGCAGGTACCGGTTCGTTGCTGGTTCTTGACAGGTGTAGTCCTTATCTTCCGGATATCCTGAAAATGATAGGGATGGTTCTCAAACTGGGCGTTGCCGGCAAAAACAAAAGCAGACAACAGAATGATTACAAAGAATCCTCTTAGTGCGAAAACATTTCTGTTCTTTTTCATGTTTGTTGGGTTTTATGTTTGGTGTCCAAAATTAGGGAAAAATTACTCTTCCTGTTCATCATATTTAAGTTTTTCCCGTAATCTGGCGGGAAGTCCGGCCACCACCAGATCGTACGATGCATCAATCCACGTGTAGATAAGATCGTCAGGCAATGAACCGTCCAGAAGAATCGTATTCCAGTGACGTTTATTCATGTGCCACCCGGGGACGACAGCAGGATAAAACTCCCTTAGTTCAATGGCTTTCAAAGGATCACATTTGATATTGATAGAGTCGGTTTTTTCTATATTGGTCAGGAGGAACATTTTTCCCATCACTTTGAACACCAAGGTGTCCTTATCGAAAGGCAACGCTTCGGTCACCCCCTTTTTACTGATACAATATTCGCGTAATTCTTCAATATTCATAACGTTATATTTTATACCGTTTCATCTCCTGATATTTCATCCTTCCACCATCCTTTTCTTATCTTATTTTCTTCACAAGGTGGGGTAAAACGCTTCGGGGATATGTTGCAGGGTATGTTCACCGTTATGTTGAACATAGATCAGGATTACATCAAAGCGGGTATCCGTCTGTACCGCATGCCACCGGATATAGGCATCGGCTGCATTGATCAGAAAACGCTGCTTCGACAGGGGGATAAGATCACCGGGAAGCAGCATACTTTTGCCTTTTCGTGTTTTCACCTCTACCATCACCAGTTCATTTTTTTCCGTATCCCTGGCAATGATGTCAATCTCCTTATGTCCGAAACGCCAGTTTCTTTCCAGGATTTTATACCCTTTGCCCAGAAGATATTCTACGGCCATATTTTCTCCGAGTTCGCCCAATTCGGCATTGTGGGTTTTCTCTGCCATACTCTTGCTGTGATTTAACGGGGTTTGTATTCCAAATTCAAACTTACATAATTTTGCCGGATTTTACACATTCGACTTCTTGTCTTATCTTTGCAGGGATCAATTTAAGGAAGCCTGGCTGGCAAGAAACATTTGTTTATCAATTTAAAAAAGATATCATCGCATGAAGAAATTTAAGAGACACCTGATTACCTCGGCACTGCCTTATGCCAACGGACCCATTCACATTGGGCACCTGGCCGGCGTTTACATCCCGTCTGATATCTATACCCGGTATCTGCGTCTGAAAGGGGAAGACGTGATCTCCATTTGCGGGTCTGATGAACACGGAGTTCCTATTACGTTGAAAGCCAGGCAGGAAGGAGTCTCTCCCCAGGTTATCGTTGACCGGTACCATGAACTGAATAAAACCTCTTTCGAAAAATTCGGCATCGCCTTCGATATTTATTCCAGGACTACCTCAAAAGTGCATTATGATACCGCTTCTGGATTTTTCAAAACTTTATATGACAAAGGGGTCTTTATTGAAAAAACCAGCGAACAATTTTATGATGAAGAGGCCGGACAATTTCTGGCCGATCGGTATATCACCGGCACATGCCCCCATTGCGGATACGAAAAAGCTTATGGAGACCAGTGTGAGCGCTGCGGTACATCGCTGAGTCCTACCGAATTGATCAATCCGCGTTCTACCATTTCAGGGAGCAAACCTGTTTTGCGCAAGACAAAACACTGGTACCTGCCGTTGGACCGTTATGAACCTTTTTTGCGGAAGTGGATACTGGAAGATCACAAGGAATGGAAAACAAATGTTTATGGCCAGTGCAAGTCCTGGCTCGACAAGGGATTGCAACCCCGGGCTGTCAGCCGCGATCTTGACTGGGGTGTGCCGGTACCCGTGGAAGGTGCAACTGGAAAAGTACTGTACGTATGGTTCGATGCTCCTATCGGATATATCTCTGCTACCCGTGAACTGACAGAAGACTGGGAAAAGTATTGGAAAGATCCGGACACCCGCCTAGTCCATTTTATCGGGAAAGACAATATCGTTTTTCATTGCATTATTTTTCCCACCATGCTGAAGACAGAAGGATCCTACATCCTGCCGGATAACGTGCCGGCCAATGAGTTCCTGAATCTGGAAGGCGACAAAATCTCCACCTCCCGTAACTGGGCCGTATGGTTGCATGAGTATCTGGAAGATTTCCCGGGCAAGGAAGATGTGCTTCGCTATGTGCTGACGGCCAATATGCCGGAGACCAAAGACAATGACTTTACCTGGAAAGATTTCCAGGCCCGTAATAATAATGAGTTGGTAGCTATTCTCGGAAACTTCGTTAACAGGACTGTTGTCCTGACAAATAAATATTTTGAGGGCACTGTGCCTCCACTGGGTGATCTGTTGGAGGAAGACAAACAGGTTTTGGAGCAGATACCGGTCATCCGGAAAAGAACCGAACACAGTCTGGATCATTTCCGGTTTCGCGAAGCCCTGAAGGAAGCAATGACTCTGGCCCGGATGGGAAACAAGTACCTGGCCGATACCGAACCGTGGAACCTTATCCGTAACGACAAAGAGAAAGTCGGAAGCATTCTTAATATATGTCTGCAGATTACTGCTAACCTGAGTCTTCTGATGGAGCCTTTTCTGCCTTTTTCCATGGAAAAACTGAGGCAGTTTATTTGTTTTGAGAAAGCCGACTGGAAACTTATCGGTAAACCGGATCTGCTGTCTGCCGGACATAAAATCGATAAACCTTCCCACCTGTTTGAAAAAATAATGGATGATGAAATAGAAAATCAAATCAACAAGCTGAAGGCAACCAAAACGGAAAATGAAAAAATTGAAAATAAAAATCCGGATCTTCAGAAAAAACAGATCGGCTATGACGATTTTTCCAAACTGGATATGCGGCTGGCGACCATTGTGGCTGCCGAGAAAGTCCCCAAAACCCAAAAGCTGCTGAAGCTGACACTGGATACCGGGCTGGATCGAAGGACCGTTGTCTCGGGGATTGCTGAATTTTTTACCCCGGAAGAAATTATTGGTAAACAAATCGCCGTACTGATCAATTTGGAACCCCGTAAAATCAAAGGCATAGAGTCGCAGGGGATGATCCTGATGGCAGAAGATCCTTCCGGCAAATTGCACTTTATCATCCCGGAGGAAAAAACCGACAACGGATCGGCAATCAAGTAAAATAAAAAACCCCCGGATTCCGGGGGTTTTTATTATTTTCTGAGTAGCCAATAGCTGTTGCTGTCAGGCTTTCTTTTTTGTTCCTTCAGAATACCCAGCGCCGTTGATTTATCTGTAAAACCTCCGATGGCTACACGATAAAATCCTTTGGGCCCGTTCAGGATCGTTACTCTGTAATCCTCTTCTTCGAGTTGTTTTTTCAGAACATTGGCATTGGCTCTTTTTCTAAAACTTCCTGCCACGATATAATACATAGAGCTTTTGTCCACAGTACGATCCGTAAAAGCCGGTTTTTTGGCCGGTTCTGCCGGGGCTTTGTCAGCGACAGTACCGGTTTCAGTGGTGGCCGGTGCAACCGGATTGTTTTCCCCGGTAGCTTTCTCTTCAGTAGTAATAGAGGTTATATTTTTCTTTTCTGTCTGTTTGTCAGATGGTTTAGATGTTGTTTCAGGCGTTTCTTTTGCTGTGGAGGGAGCAGTCTCCGTTTCCGTTTTTTCTGCAACCGGTTGGACCATTTTGGTTTTTTTCACCGCTGGTATGGCCGGATGAACAACCTCCTGATTGGTCGTTTTGTGTCCGAAAGGATTCAGGGAAGAAAAATCAACCGGAACAAGATTGGTGGTTAACGGAATCAGGACCAGGGCTGCGGCAAGGGGAACGGCGATCAACACCCGGCGCAATGTTTTCCGGTTGCGGATATCTTCCGCTGCCGGTTTTTTTATCGTAATCTTTCCTGTGCCGGCTTTTGCTTTCCGAAGCTCTTCCAGCGGAGCCATCTGAAAATCCGGAAGACCATAGGCATCAACCAGGAAATTTACGGTATTCAATGGTTCAAAAAGAAGATTCTTGTCTTTCCCCAGCTGAAAAACCCCGATGTCTTTTACCTCGATCTTCTTGCCTTTTTCCAGTTTTCTCTTCCACTCTTTAACCCGGGTGCTTACCCAGTTACGGGCATCTACATAAGACATATCCGTCTTTTCGGAAATATGTCCGATCAGTAATCCGTCGTTATTGGTCAGGCTCCGGTTAAAAGAAATATCTTTCCCCGGAGGGGAAAAAGAATTAAGATCATAATTGATGTATGCCGGCCTGTAATTGGCTACAAAACCGCCAAAATCAGGGACGATCACACAATCATGAAGAAATAAGAGATCCTTGATAAAAATGTCCAGTTCCATCATCACTATTTTGAACAAAATTAATGAAAAAAACCGGAAAACGAAATTCTCATACGGGAGGATTTTTTCAACATTTTTTTTACGACGCCCACTCCGGAAAAAATTGATAAATTTAACCCCTTAAAATCAGGTGAAAGGATTTCAATACCTGTTGATAACTTTTGCCGGAAAGAACATATATAAATGAAAGATCTTAAAATGGTTGATTTGTACGGGCAATATGTCCGTCTGAAAGATGAAATAGATCAGGTCATTAAGGAAGTCATTGAGTCAAGCGCCTTCATCAATGGCCCTGCTGTCAGGGCCTTTGCCGGGCACCTGTCCGAATATACGGGGGCCGGGTACATCATTCCCTGCGGCAACGGAACCGACGCGCTGCAGGCCGCTCTGGTCTCACTGCATCTGCAACCGGGCGATGAAGTGTTGGTCCCTGATTTCACCTTTATCGCCACAGTAGAAACGGTGGCTTTACTGGGACTTACCCCCGTAATCATGGATGTGAATCCTGATACTTTTCTGATTGACCCTGCTTCCATCGAAAAATATATCACCCCGAAAACCAAAGCCATCATCCCGGTACATTTGTTTGGGCAATGTGTGGATATGGCTCCCCTGTTGGAAGAGGCGGAAAAATATGAGCTGAAAGTGATTGAAGATGCTGCCCAGGCTTTGGGGACCTGGTATACCTTTCCTGACGGCACAAGGAAGATGGCAGGTACCATGGGCGATATCGGGTGCACCTCTTTTTTCCCCTCCAAAAACCTCGGTGCTTTTGGTGACGGCGGTGCCGTATTTACGAATGATGAAGAACTTGCCGGCACCATACGTTCCTATGTAAATCACGGGACACAAAAAAAATATTACCATAAACGGATAGGCATCAACTCCAGGCTGGATACTCTGCAGGCCGCTATCCTGGATGTGAAACTGAACCATCTCGATGAATTTATTGAAGCCCGGCAACAGGCCGCCGCCTGGTATGACGAACACCTGGGGCTCTTATCTTTTCTCAAGATTCCGGCCCGTGCTCCGAATACCACACACACCTTTCATCAATACACGCTGGTAACCCGGGGTATTGACCGCAGGCATCTGATGAATTATCTCAAAGACGCCGGCATCCCTTCCATGATCTATTATCCGCTGCCTATGCATCGCCAGGAAGCTTTTTCCGGGTTTTCTTTTTATAACGGAGCATTTCCGGTGACCGATCAACTGTGCAACACCGTGATGTCCCTGCCGGTACACACGGAAATGGAAGAAGAACAACTGGATTATATCACCACTAACATTAAAAATTATCCACATGGCTGAACGAAACTATTTTGCTCATGAAACAGCGGTACTTGACGAAGGATGTCAGATTGGTGAAGGAACGAAGATCTGGCATTTTTCTCATGTGATGACCGGTGCAGTTATCGGGGAAAAATGCAACCTGGGGCAAAATGTAGTAGTCTCTCCCGGCGTGGTGCTGGGCGACAACGTTAAGGTGCAGAACAATGTCTCGATCTATACCGGCGTGATCTGTGAAGATGACGTTTTCCTGGGACCATCCATGGTCTTTACCAACGTAATCAATCCGCGAAGCGCTGTAGTACGTCGTGATCAATACCAAAAAACCAGGGTAAAAAAAGGCACTTCCATTGGAGCCAATGCCACCATCATCTGCGGTGTCACCCTGGGAGAATATTCTTTTGTGGGGGCTGGAGCTGTGGTGAACAAAGATGTCCAACCCTATGCCCTGGTGGTGGGGAATCCGGCACGTCATATCGGATGGATGAGTGAATATGGTCACCGGCTGCATTTTGATAAAGAAGGCTTCGCTGTGTGCCCCGAAAGTGGTGAACGGTATCAATTACGTGACAAAAATGTTGTTAAAATCACCGATTGACCTTACATTTGCTCAGGGAAATGAATACAGTATGATTGAAAAACCGGAATCTAAAAACTTTGCTATCATCGGGGTGGCAGGATATATTGCCGAGCGTCATCTCAGAGCCATACGCGATACGGGGAATAATCTGGTAGCCGCCCTCGATCCGCACGACAGCGTGGGTATTCTGGACAGTTATTTTCCGAAATCCGATTTCTTTGTGGAGTTTGAGCGCTTCGACCGTCATATCGACAAGCTGCACCGGCAGGGGACCAATGTGGATTATGTTTCTATCTGCTCTCCCAACTACCTGCATGATGCCCATATCCGGTTTGCCCTGCGACAAGGCGCCGATGCGATCTGCGAAAAGCCCATGGTGCTGAACCCCTGGAACGTCGATGCCCTGCAACTTTTCGAAGAAGAAACAGGGAGACATGTAAATAATATCCTGCAATTGCGATTGCATCCTTCGATTATAAAACTTAAACAGGCAGTGGATGCTGCTCCGGAAGATAAAAAATTTGATATTGACCTTACTTATATCACCAGCCGTGGACATTGGTATTATATATCATGGAAAGGAGATATTCAGAAATCAGGGGGTGTCGTCACAAATATAGGGATTCACTTTTTTGATATGCTGGGATGGATATTCGGGAAGGTTCGGGAAAATAAGGTACATGTGCTTGATGAGAACAAAGCGGCCGGATACCTTGAACTGGAACGGGCCCGCATCCGCTGGCTTCTCAGCATCGATTACCAGGATATCCCCGAAAAGACCAGGGAATCCGGCCAGAGAACCTACCGGTCTGTTCTGATCAATAAACAAGAGGTGGAATTCAGTTCGGGCTTTACGGATCTGCACACCCAAAGCTATCGGAAAATCCTGGAAGGAAAAGGCTTTGGAATAGACGATGTACGAAAAGCTATTGAAATTGTTTACCAGATCAGAAACAGCACTCCGGCAGGCCTGAAAGGGGAGTACCATCCTTTACTGAAAAGGTGATTCTGTGAAACATTCTCCTGTGGATTACCGTAGTATCATGATATTAAAAAAAACAGTTATACTTCATGGTAGAAAAACTAAAGAACAGAGAAGCAAAAGTATCCGTATTGGGATTGGGGTATGTGGGACTGCCTATTGCCCTCGAACTGGCAAAGCATTTTTCCGTGATCGGTTTCGATATACGGGAAGACCGTATTGAGCAGATGCAGAATGGAATAGATCCCAGCAAGGAACTGTCGGAAGAGAATTTTAAAAACAGGGATATTACTTTTACCACCGACGCACGAAAACTGAAGGAAGCCCATTTCCATATTATCGCGGTGCCCACACCGATAGATGATCATAATCTCCCGGATCTGGAACCTCTTTTGTCAGCTACGGCGACACTTTCAAACTATCTGAAAAAAGGAGATTATGTGGTATATGAATCCACAGTTTATCCGGGATGTACCGAAGAAGAATGCATCCCGCTGCTTGAAAAGGAGTCGGGTCTCAAACTCAACGAGGATTTCAAGGTGGGATATTCTCCCGAAAGGATAAATCCGGGGGATACGTTACACACCCTGACAAAGGTCATCAAAGTGGTATCCGGGTCTGATGAAGAAGCGCTTCACCATATTTCGGAAGTCTATAAAACCATCATTGAGGCAGGCGTTCATCCCGTCAGCGCCATCAAAGTAGCCGAAGCTGCCAAGATTATAGAAAACACACAGCGTGATATTAATATCGCCTTTATGAACGAGCTTTCTATTATTTTCAGCAGGATGAATATCAATACCTTTGAGGTGCTTGAAGCTGCCGGAACCAAATGGAATTTTCTCAAATTTTCCCCCGGTCTGGTAGGAGGTCATTGTATCGGCGTCGATCCCTATTATCTCACCTATAAATCAGGTGAGCTGGGTTACCATGCACAGATCATTACCGCGGGACGTTTTATCAATGATTCTATGGGAGGTTATATTGCCAAACAGGTGGTGAAAAAACTTATAGCCACTGAAAAGATCTTGCAGGATGCCCGGATTCTGGTCATGGGCATTACCTTTAAAGAAAATGTCAGTGATATCAGAAATTCGAAAGTGGTCAATATCATCCGGGAACTTAATTCTTTCGGACTTCAGACAGATGTTACTGATCCGTATGCCGAGCCGGAACAGGTGCTGGAAGAATATGGCATTGAATTAACGGAACCGGAAGGAACCTATGACGCCGTGGTTGTGGCTGTCGGTCATAATCCCTATGTCGCCATGGAAGAAATAGATTTTGCCGGTTTGCTGGATAAAAATGGAGTTTTTGTTGACGTAAAAGGCGTTTTCCGGAAAAAGATCAGGAACTTTGAATACTGGAGCTTATAATCATGGATAAAATTTTGGTTACCGGCGGAACCGGGTATATCGGATCACATACTGTAGTTGAGCTTCTGGACCAGGGCTATGAGGTTATTATTGTGGATAATCTTTCCAATTCCGAAGAACGGGTTCTGGATGGCATAGAAAAGATTACAGGTTTGCGGCCTGCGTTTGAATGTTTTGATCTGTGCAACGAGACCGCGTTGGAAACATTTTTTAAGAAGCATGCCGACATACGGGCGATCATCCATTTTGCAGCGTTTAAGTCGGTGGGCGAATCGGTCCGTGAACCCCTGAAATATTACCGGAACAACCTTGTCTCACTGATGAACCTGCTGAAAGCCATGGAAGAACATAACATCAGAAATATGGTGTTTTCTTCTTCCTGTACGGTATATGGCGAGCCGGATGAACTACCCGTTACCGAATCTGCCCCTGTAAAAAAACCGGAATCTCCTTACGGGAACACCAAGCGTATCTCGGAAGAGATCATTGAAGATTTTATCAAAGCCGTTCCTGAATGGCATAGTATTGCTCTTCGTTATTTTAATCCCATCGGGGCCCATCCTTCCGGATTGATCGGGGAGCATCCCATCGGAGAACCGGAGAATCTGGTACCTTATGTTACCCAGACAGCTATCGGCGTAAGGAAACAACTTAGGGTATTCGGCAGTGATTATAATACACCGGACGGATCAGCCATACGCGATTACCTGCATGTGGTTGACCTGGCCAAAGCTCACATTGTAGCCATAGAACGAATGATAAACAGCAAACAGAAAAAGTCGTATGAGGTCTTTAACCTGGGCACCGGTAAGGGCGTTTCCGTGTTTGAGATCATCAATACTTTTGAAAAGGTTACCGGTATCAAAGTGAATTATGTGATTACGGAACGCCGTCCCGGCGATATCGAAAAAATATGGGCAGATCCGGCCTATGCCAACCGGGAACTGGGCTGGAAAGCACAGAGCACGCTGGGAGAGGCCCTGCTTTCTGCCTGGAAATGGGAGCAGTATTACCGCACGCACCTGGAGAAAGATTAAGCATCCTACATGAAAACATTCGACAATGCCATATTGATCACGGGAGGTGCTGGTTTCATCGGATCCCATGTGGTCCGGCTGTTTGTAAATAAATATCCGGACACCCTGATTATCAATCTTGATAAGTTGACGTATGCCGGCAATCTGGAAAATCTCACTGATATCGAAGACAAGAAAAACTACTTGTTTGTCAAGGGGGATATCATGGATGAAAAGCTGGTGATCAGTTTATTTGAGCAACACCCTGTCACGGGGGTGATCCATCTCGCTGCCGAATCGCATGTCGACCGTTCCATTACAAACCCCCTGGAATTTATCGGGACCAATGTTATCGGAACGGTTACCCTTTTGAATGCGTGCCGCGATCATTGGAAAAACAACTTTAAAGGAAAATGTTTTTACCAGATCTCTACAGATGAGGTTTACGGCAGTCTCGGCCCCGAAGGTTATTTTACGGAAGATACTCCTTACGACCCGCAAAGTCCATATTCCGCTTCCAAGGCCGGTGCCGACCATTTTGTCCGGGCTTATGGAAACACTTATAATCTGCCGTTTCTGATTACTAACTGTTCCAATAATTACGGGCCGAATCAGTTCCCTGAAAAACTGATTCCGTTAACTATTAACAATATCCTCCACAACCGGCTGATTCCTGTTTACGGTAAGGGGGAAAATATTCGTGACTGGCTTTATGTTGTCGATCATGCACGGGCCATTGATCTGGTATACCACAAAGGAGACAAAGGTGAAACGTACAACATCGGAGGCAACAACGAATGGAAAAATATCAATCTTGTCTATCAATTGTGCGATATAACAGACAAATTGCTGGGGAGAGCCGCCGGCACCTCACATAAACTGATCACGTTTGTCAAAGACCGGGCCGGGCATGACTTGCGTTATGCCATTGATTCCTCAAAGATCAGGAATACCCTCGGTTGGATGCCGGAAACTTCGTTTGAAGAAGGTCTTACAAAAACCATCCAATGGTATCTTGATCATCAGGATTGGCTTCATCACGTACTGACAGGGGAATATGAAAAATATTACGAGCAGCAATATCTGAAAAGATAGCTTTTCTTTTTCCGTTACTCTCTGGTATAAACAAGCTCCAGTTTCAACGGTTCACTGTTGAGCCGTGATTTCAGGACGACCCTTTCGGTATTGACTCCCGGGTTGTTTACCATAAGATAAAGAGTGGTATAATCATTTTTTCCCAACAGATAATCCTGAAAATGTTTCGTCATGCCGATCTTATAGATCCCGCTGTCTTTATACAGATATCCATTATAGAACTCGGGAAGACCGACATCAATAATCTGATAAAAAACGCCATTCTCTTTGATCATAACGG
Organism: Bacteroidales bacterium; assembly: GCA_021157415.1. Taxonomy (GTDB): domain Bacteria; phylum Bacteroidota; class Bacteroidia; order Bacteroidales; family VadinHA17; genus DRPN01. Next base: position 39,869 of record JAGGWN010000038.1, read on the forward strand.
ATAAATTCGATGGCTTTTGTATAGGTGTGGATATGGTAGTATCTACGGGTATGATCAGATTCACTCCGTTAAGAATGATGGAAGAGTCCCTGAACTGTTTCATCCCTGGTATGTCCATACGGGTATAGACCCCGCTCATGCCCTGAACGTACATCACGGAATCTTCTTTCCCCTGATTCAGGTATCTGATTCTGGTTTCCGCAGGTGCCTCATCATAATTATGATTGAAAATATTTACCCTGGATGAGTAACTGTTGATATAAAAAGGATACGCCGCCTGGGTAGTGAGATCATTATGATAATAGATTGCCATGTAAGACTCTGCAGCCAGCAGGTGAATTCTGATAAAACCACCCTCATTATTTCCTGACGTTTTATCTGTGTTGATATAAAAACCCTTAAAATGATTCAGAAAAAGATCCTGGTTGTCAAGTACGGCCGTATCTCCGATAATCTTTCTTCCGAATGTTTTGGACAGATAAACCACGATCACAGAGTCTTCCGGATGAAAGGTGGAAGATCCCACAGGCCATTCACTGATAGAATCCGTAACATGAAGATTGGAATAATAAAGTGAATCAAAGAAAAGGGTTTTATAAAGTTCGTATACATTTACGGTGAGGGGTGTGGTTTCATTTCCGTTATACCTATCCACCAACAGGAAGAGTTTTACCGAATCCACATCTGCGTTATGTCCCGGATTCCAGGGTTCCGATAAACGGTATTGTGTAATAAAAGAGGCGTCGCTCCAACCAAAGACAGGATCCCGGAAGTTTCCCAGAAGGGCATAGTCAAAATGATCTGTCCGCACAGAATCCATGGATTCTGCAGACGTAAAAACGCTTATGGTATCAACGGTAACAGGCTGTATCTGTCCCAATACACTTTTCAGCTCCAAACCCACCTGTGAAGGGTCGTCTTCACAAGAGATCATCAATAACCCTGCTAAGAAGACGGGTAAAAGCAAAAACCATGATATTATTCTCCGGGAAAACCGGAAAAGATCTTTTTTTTCAGATAGATGCATGAATCTTCCCATTTAAAATTGTCTCATAAAAATCCGAATATGACGCAAGATAATTTTCTTCATCCTGATATGATAAATGGGGAAGATCCTTTTGTTTGGCAAATTTGTTTAATTCTTCCGGGACATCGGAGCCTCCGTAAATGACCGCATCGGAATGCTCCAAAGCAAGTTTCATAACGCTTTCCCAACTGGTGTCAGACAAAACATCCAGATCTTGGTCTGTCACTCCGTCCATCCGGAGTTTTTCCCTGAAGGAAGGCCTTAATGTCCCCTTATATTTGTCGTTGTATACGGAATACACCACTTTAACATTTGTAAAGATGGGATCATCATGATAGGTCTTTTTCAGATACAACGGGACTAACCCCCCAAACCATCCGAAGCAATGCACAATATCCGGTGACCAACGCAGTTTTTTCACGGTTTCCAAAACTCCTCTGGCAAAAAAGATGGCTCGTTCATCATTATCTTCAAAAGGATTTCCCTTTTCATCCGATAAAACGAACTTACGCTGAAAATAGTCTTCGTTCTCAATAAAATATACCTGCATTCTGGCAGCCTGAATGGATGCCACCTTGATAATCAACGGGTGATCCGTTTCATCAATGATGATATTCATTCCGGAAAGCCTTATTACTTCATGTAATTGATTACGTCGCTCATTAATGTTCCCGTATTTGGGCATAAACGTCCGTATCTCATTTCCCTGTTCCTGTATCCCCTGCGGCAGATATCTTGCCACTTTTGACATTTCACTCTCCGGTAGGTAAGGGGTAATTTCCTGGGACACAAACAGAACTTTATATTTTTTCATTCCACGTTAATTTTTTCGTTAATTTCCAATCTTCAGATAGGGCAAGCCAGGACATACGCTCTGTATATATCTGATATATCGGGGGTTGTTCGGCAAGAAACTCCATTGTTTTTATTTACAAAAATTTATGCAAAGATAATAAAATTTCTTCATATTTGTGTTTTAATCAGGGACTAAACCTGGATATCTGGAATCCCCGGCGGTTTGGTCGTAATTTTTTTGTTATGATAATTGTCAAAACCCGGAAAGAACTTGAAGAAAAGCGGAATATACTGAAGAAAGAACACCTTTTTCATGGTTTTGTTCCTACCATGGGAGCCCTTCATGAAGGACACCTGTCTCTGATTCGCTGTTCCCTGTCAAACGATCCGGTAACCGTTGTATCGATTTTCGTGAACCCTACGCAGTTCAATGATCCGGAAGATTTGAAAAAATATCCCCGCAATCCTGAAGCAGACATGGGTCTTTTGGAAAAAGTCCTGCGTACAGGCGACCTTGTTTTTTTACCTGAAGAAAATGAGGTATATCCTGAACCTGATTCCCGTGTATTTGATTTTGGGATTCTTGATAAAGTTATGGAAGGGAAATACCGGCCCGGTCATTTCAACGGGGTGGCCCAGGTAGTAAGCCGGTTATTTAACATGGTACAACCCCGGAATGCGTATTTCGGATTAAAGGATTTTCAGCAACTGATCGTCATAAAAGAAATGGTGCGTATGCTGAAGCTGCCTGTAAACATTGTTCCCTGTCCCATTATCAGGGAACCGGACGGCCTGGCTATGAGTTCCCGCAATGTGCGCCTCGGGGAAAAAGAACGCGAAGAAGCCCCGCTGATATTCAAAACCCTGAAAGAGGCTGTCAGCCAGAAAAACAAACTTCCCGTCAACAAAGTAAAGGAATGGGTAATCTCTCGCATTGAAAACAATTCCTCTCTCAAAGTGGAATATTTTGAGATTGTTCATGCTGAGACCCTCCAACCGGTTTTGTCCTGGGATGAACCCGGTGATAAACAAGGGTGTATCGCCGTCTGGGATGGGAAGGTGCGGCTTATCGACAATATCTCTTTCAGCCGTGAAAAAGATTGATCTTCTTACTACCTGAAAATTGTTTTTTAGCATGATTTTTGATATTCTGTCCTAAAGTTTCAGTATATTTGCAGTGTTATGTGGATAGAAGTAGTCAAATCGAAAATTCACAAGGTGACCGTTACTGAGGCCAACCTGCAGTATGTGGGGAGCATCACCATTGACGCAGACCTTATGGAATCTGCCAACATCATGGAAAACGAGAAAGTCCAGGTGGTGAATATCAATAACGGGGAACGTCTGGAGACGTATGTGATTAAGGGTAAACGCGGAACAGGGGAGATCTGCCTGAATGGTCCCGCAGCCCGGAAAGCCGCGGTAGGCGATGTGATCATTATTATTTCCTATGCTTTCCTGTCGCCGGAAGAAGCACGTACCTTCCATCCCTCACTCGTCTTCCCGGATACGGTTACAAACAAACTGGTAAAGTAGATTCCCCTTGAAACAGCGAATCTTTCAAATTATCCGATTCCTGGTATTCCTGCTCACAGCTCTTTTCCTTCTGTATCTTGCATTCCGTGGTATCGACCTGAATAAAGTTTGGGAAGATGTTAAGCACGCCCGCTATGCATGGTTGCTGATTACTATTCCTGCCGGCATACTGAGCCATATCTTTCGGGCCTGGCGCTGGAACTTATTGATAGAGCCTCTGGGCTATAAACCTCGTCTGATAAACACTTTCTATGCCGTTATGTCAGGGTATCTGGCTAATCTGGCTCTTCCGCGTCTCGGAGAAGTCGTGCGGTGCGGATCGCTCGCCAAAACAGACAAGGTCCCTTTTGACGCCCTGCTCGGGACTGTGATTATCGAACGTGTGGTGGATATAATTATATTGCTGATCCTGCTTGTGGTTACCTTCCTGATCAAAGTCGGGTTTTTCGGAAAATTTTTTGTCACCCATGTTTTCCGGCCCCTGGAAGTGAAATTCTCTGCTATGACCGGCCATCCGCAGACCATTATACTTTTATTAAGTATAATATTGATTCTGATCCTGCTTACATGGTTGTTTCGTACAAAACTTAAAAACATTGGTTTAACAAAAAAGATATTTGACTTTTTACGGGGTATTGTTGATGGAATAAGCACCATTGGAAACCTGAAAAACAAACCATTGTTCCTTCTTTCTTCTTTTCTGATATGGCTGATGTATTTTATGACAGCCTGGCTGATCCTGTACATGTTACCCGAAACTTCTTCTCTGACCGCTGTCGACGGATTGTTTCTGCTGGTTGTGGGAAGCTTAGGGATGGTCATCCCGGTACAGGGGGGTATCGGGGCTTATCACTGGATCGTCTCCATGGCTCTGACTTTGTATGGGATATCCCGGGAAACGGGTCTGGCACTGGCCACCCTGGCCCATGAGTCACAGACATTGCTTATTCTGGTCGTAGGAGGATTTTCCATGATCATGGTAGCCCTCCAACGAAATAAAAAATTATCTTTATCTTCAAATGGGATAAAAGATGGCCAAATCTAAAACCGTATGGGTTTGTCAGAATTGCGGGGCAGAATCACCCAAGTGGATCGGCCGGTGTCCTGTATGCGGAGAGTGGAATACATACGTTGAAGAGATCATTACCAAACCTTCCGGGAA
>JAGGWN010000011.1 GCA_021157415.1 Bacteroidales bacterium
ATTTACAGAAAGGAATCCGGCCAAAATAAACAGTAATGTTTTTTTCATAATGGTTAAAGAGTTGGTTAAAATTGGACGGCAATTTAATATTTTTTTGAAAAACAAACATAATGAACCCTTTTTCTCATCATACGATCTGCTTTTATTCAGCACAGATCCGTTTATCTGTCCACAAAACCGGATTTATTTCTATAAAAAGACCCCTGAAACACATCCCAAAGGGAAAGCCATAGGCTATGTTGTTAAATGATATCTTGGGCAAGTGGTAGTCGGACATCACGGTCCCTTTGCTTTCGAAACCTGAAATCCGGTTTAAGATCGAAGAACCGGAAGCCTAAAAAAGTCTGCAGAAACCTTTCCTGCAGGATGGTAGCGTTTTGCATATGCAATGAACTCCGTTCACAAACTTGTTTTTATCTTCTCAAAGCCGCTTTGGTAAACATATAGGGGTCAATGATTACATCAAGCTTCAGGCGGGTCACGATAAAATCTGTTCCTTTCCCTTTTTTCAGAACATCCCTGTAATTGATTTTCGTCGGATACCAACGACTCCCAAATCTTTGAACGTCACTGAAGACGGCACGTTTCAGCAATTGTCCGCTTTTGGCATACAATTCCTCCCTGAGAGGTACATACCGTTGCTGATCCACCCAAATTTTCATTTTTTCATATGCCACCTCTTTCACTTTTGCATTGAGCTCAAGGATCCAGCATGCATGTCCGTCCACCGTTTCTTCTCCTTTAACGGTGGCGTAGTAAACATCTTTCAACTTCCTGTCTTCCATCATATCCTCGTACGACATGTCGGAACCCATCACCGACTGTTTGAGCATATGTCCGGAAATCTGAATGGTCCGGTCGGCGGCAGGGGAGTAAATCCACAAATTATCTTTCAGCTTCAGCATTTTAGTCCCTGCTTCACGTGCAGGTGAGAGATATTCGGTAAATGACTTGTCAATGCCTTCCGAGTATGATCGAAATGTAATGGTACGTGTATTTCTTTTCCCATATACAATCATCTTGCCCTCCAGAATTTTGGTGGTGGAAAGCATGTTTTGGTCAACCCGGTCCAGGATCACGTATGGATCCGGGGACTGGGCCCATAAGAAAGGAACAAGTAACAAAATGAATAATTTCATGATTTTTCGTTTTTATATTTCCAGTTCTTTGATCAGTTTTGCGGTTTCTCGCTTGAAAATGGCAATGCCCGAGAGCATGGTCCCGATCACCATGGCTGCAACACCCGGAATAAATCCGACCGACAGGAGGTCAGGACTGAACTTGGCACGGATAATATTCGGCATGATCATGGCTCCGCCCTGTACCATTCCCGAAATATCGATTCCTTTGTACTGTAGAAATAATGTAAGTGCCACACCCAGTAAAGTACCGAACACCGATCCGATTATCCCTGTAAAAAGGGCTTCATAAAGAAGCATTTTGTACACATGTCCTTTTTCTTCCCCCATGGCCAGGCGTATGCCGAATTCATTATAACGGCGCAATCCACCCAGCAAACCTGCATTCCAGAGGACAATAGACATAATAACAATCAGGATGAAAATCATCAGACCCGAAAAGCTGTTAATGTAGGTCAGGTAGTATCCCAGGGTGGGTTCATCGCTCAAACTCCGCATGACAGGAATGAATTGATCGCCAGAGCCGGCATATTTTTTATTAAATGCATCCCGTGTTCGGGCAGCTTCTTCATCAAAATACACTCCCTGTTTCGAATATCCGAGGATTTGGGTTGCACCGTTTTCCATATCCAGTAAAGCCTGGGCATCTTTCAGGTCCAGCAGCATGATCACATTATCCATCTGACGCACACCGTAACGGATCGTGCCACTCACCGTAAAATTCCGGAAGGTAAGACTGCCTTCCATGGTTGATCCGATGAAGGTGACCTTGTCTCCGGGATGGAGATCCAGTTTCCGGGCCAGCTCTTCTCCGATAATTACTTCTCCTGATGCTTCCGGGATATGACCCTCTGCAAGGGCGGTATGCAGGTTAAGACGGTTAATTTCATCGGTCTTTCCTGACAAAAGGTCCACAGCCATCCCCATTACGGGACCCTGTTTTTTTGATTCACCGCTTTCATCCGGAACATCCAGCATCCCACCAAAATTGATTCGGGGAGACCAGGTGTATCCGGGAAAATCTGTTTCCAGCTTTTTCATCAGGGTATCTATTCCCAGTAAAGCCAGATCGATAGGCATCAGGCTTTCGTTTTGTGCATATGCTTTGGTTACGACATTGACATGACCGGTTTGGAGACGGGCGTTTTGATCAACAAAATCCTCAATAAACCCCCGGATATATCCGGTCATGCCTACTGTGAGGAAGACCCCGATCATAATGACCAGAATCGGTAGCAAACTTCGCGATTTGTCTCTGAGGAGACCTGTAAAAATGAATTTGATCATAAGGCTTTTCCTTTAAGTGCTTCGACAGGATTCATTGTAGCAATCTTCCTGGTTGCCAGGAGACTGACCAAGGTGGCAGAAATTACCAGTAACAGGAAGGTTTTCACGATCAGGGCTGCACTGTACACAGAGTAAATGGTAGGAGCAATAATAATCCCCATCGTATCTCCCGATACCGGGAAACTGATCCCGTTTTTAGCCAGGTAAATAAAGAGCGGCGTTCCGTAAAGCCCCCCCAGTACAATGGCAAATATACTGTACATAGCGCCTTCAGCCGTAAACATCCGGATCACTTCTCCTTTTGTCATGCCCATGGCAATGTGGGTGCCAATTTCTTTTTGTCTTCTGAATATGGCAAATGCCTGAGTGTCAAAAATTACCAGTAATCCAATGGCAAGGAGCAACAAGTACATGATGGCAGCTCCGTATTTTTTTGCATTAATCAGGTCGGTTACCGGTTTCAGCAGCGTTTCCTGGTCTATAAATGTCCATCCGTCAATTGGTTCCGGCACATACGCTTCATTGGCAATATAAAAGGAGGCTTCATCGTGCAATCCGGTCATTTCCTGCAAGGTTTTCAGGGACATCCAGAGCTGTCCTCCGTCCACGAAAGGGACATTGGTTTCAAATATGCCGACTACGGTCGCTTCAACGGCATCAAAGGTTCCGTTTTTGTCACGCCATCGTAGCAAAACAGGATCCCCTTTTTTGAGGCCGGCCGACTCAGCCATTTTACGACCAAGCAAAACGGGATACCCGGCTGTTGAAGTTTTGAGAATTTCGGAAGGAATCTTCACTGTCTCCTGGTTTACCTCAATGCCTTTGATCAGCACCGGCATCATTCTGCCCTGAGGATAAATTGTTCCCTGCCAAACCAGTACCGGCGTAAGATCCTTACGGAATGGCTCCGGAAGGATCCCGTGTCCGTCCTGGATGGAAAAAGGATCTGCCGGATCGTACCCCGCATTTCGCAGATGTCCGTATCCATAATCCCACTCTACAGCATCCTGACGGGCTTCCATGTTCCAGCCATCGATCATTCCGTTATAAAAGATGATCAGTACAAAGGCAAACGACAGTGCCAGTGCGTTCAGCCATGTTTTCAATCCGGCCCTGATCAGATTCTTATACGCAAGTTTCCAAACCAATATCATAACTGTAGGGTTTTGGTTTCCATGGTCTCATCTTTGCTCACACGACCATCCTGCAGATGTATTTTCCGTTTAAGGTATTGCATTACTTTTTCGTCATGGGTGGCAAAAATGAAGGTTGTTTTCAGTTCTTCATTCAGTTTTTGCATGGTTTGCATGATGATGTGTGCATTTTCCGCATCCAGGTTGGCTGTGGGTTCATCCGCGAGGACAATGTTTGGTCTTTTGACAATGGCCCGGGCAATGGCTACTCTTTGCGATTCGCCACCCGACAGCTGCGGCGGTTTTTTCCGCGCCATATCCTGCAATCCAACCCATTCAAGGGCAGCTGTAACGGCCTTTTCCCGTTCGGCTGCACTTTTTTTCAACAGCAACAGGGAGAGTTCTACATTCTCAAAAACCGTATAAACAGGCAGCAGATTGAAGCTCTGGAAAATAAAGCCAATATGTTCCTTACGCAACAGGGCCGACGCTTTCTCCGAAAGATTTGACACATCCTCCCCCTCAACCACTACTTTCCCTTCGGTTGGGGTGTCAAGTGAGCCGAGGATATTCAGTATTGTGGTTTTCCCCGACCCGCTGGGACCGACAAAACCGGCAAATTCCCCTTTGTCAAACGTCAGGTTTATGTTTTTCAGGGCTGTAAATTCGGTTTCGCCCATAGGGTACCGTTTGACAAGGTTTTCAATAATGATGATTTTTTCATTCATAGCGTACGGTTTTTAATGATTAAAGACAGCCATAACCCGGATTCCTGGTCCTGTCAGGCTCTGATTGTATCGATGGGTAAAAAGATTTTGCTCCATTTTCGGAGTGTAGTAGGGCATGACAAAAAGCGAAAAACGTGAAAAACTGTGTTGATAGTTGATCATCAACGAAAGGGTACCATCGTTTTGCCACAGATAAAACAGATATCCTGAAACCCGGTCAAATAAACCCAAAGGATATGTAAGCATCATCGCACTGACATGAAGATTATTATTGAAAGAAAACGCGGTAGAATCCGTAGCCATGAACAGGTGTTCGGCAACGATATTCAGTCCGTTGCCTATTCCCAGCGTATAATCTGCTCCTGTCGTAAGCATGCTTTGGTATGTCAACATTCCTATATTCCGGGATTTCTGAATCCATGAAGCTTCAAACCATAACCCGATCCCGATGTCCCATTTTGCATCTATGGCATATTTGTTCTCAGGAATTTTTTCGTAGGCAGGAAGACCGGTAACCTCGCGGGAATCAGCTGTACGGTGATGGTAGGTAACCGCCACCTCTCCTTTGTGAACAGGAAGCTGCAGCCGTCCGCCAAACTCCGGAACATCCGGTTTGTTCGGAACCAGTTCAAAACCTCTGGGATTTTTGTTCCCTGCCAGAATCCATAACCAAATATTGGCATTGTTGAGAAAATACACTCTTCCCAGAATGCCATATACGCCATTGGAGAACTGCAGCGGATCGGTGGGATCAATATCATCAAACCACTGCAGAGGCCGAAGCAGGGTGGCTGAACCGAAATTGATTTTTTGCAATCCGGCACGTATTTCAAACTGTTTTCCCATATACCGCGCCCACAAGCGGTAGAGATTAATTCCCCCAATTGAATGAGACGTATCAAAAGGATGAACCTGCGCATTGCCGTACAGATTTGCCCCGATATCGAAATCCAGTTGATGATTGTTCTGAAATTTCAGGGTATAATTCATTTCGGGAAGATATCGTCCTCCGGCCATCCCTTCCAGGGGAACCTCCGGAGCATAACCAACAAACCCCGACAACTGCCCGCCTACCCACAACGAATCCTGTCCATAACCGGATCCGGTAAACAGAATGAACAGAACAATATTCAGTGAAATGCACCTCATCTTTTTCGTTCCCCAGGGTTCATGATCCCATAAAAAAAGTAATCCAAAATAGCTTTTGTCAAGGCTTGCGAGTTGTCAAACAGGGCCAGTAATTCATCATCCTGCATCATCGTAACAATCTGATTCAGTTGAAACTGGATGAAGTTGTTTTGTAAATCTTTCCTGATGTACCCTTCTCTCTTCCCTATCTCCAGGAATGTTTCGGTCAGCGCATTGTTTTTCTTCATCATCTGGACCCTCATTTCCCGCATTTCGGGAATCTCTGCACTGTACACATCCCGTATGAACGCCATGCTCATCTTCTCTGCAGCCTCCATCTTTTTAAATATCAACTTTTTCAGTTTTTCTTCAAAAGGAATATCACTGTGAATCATTTCCTCATACCAGGCATACAGATCATCGGCTAAATCTTCAAATATCTCAACGGCAAGAGCAAACTTATTGGGATAATGCTTGTAAAAAGTCATTTTACTTACACCCGATTCTTTGCAGATCTCTTCCGTACTTACCTTCCTGATGCCGAATTTCCAGAAAAGTTCTTTTGCCGTCTTTTTTATTTGTTCCCGTTTCGTATTTACTTTTGTTTTCAAAATATACGATTATTAAATATTTAGACTATTTTCGTACAAATTTACATATTTCGTAAGCTTTATCAAAAGATTAATTCATTTTTTTCAGGTGTTCCTGAACAGGTCTGTTTGATTCGTGTTGTTTCAGAGAAATGCTCCTTCATGTAATGGGAAACGCTTCGTTCAGGTTCGTGTACAGTTCATCTGCTGATGCTGTTGCCAGCCCAGCCAGGAGCGTATTTTTATCCGGGATAATCATGTACCGGAATGGTTATTTTTAAACCTCAATCGTAACGAGAACATAAGCCTGCAAAAATCGTCATGCGACGGATTACACAAGCTGCTTATTTCAGTTGAAAAGGATACCGGTACATTTAAGCTTAACCTGCGTTCGATACAAGAGAAGTAAAAAATAATTAAATGGGGGATTCTATCAATCGTCGTTTATCTTTCCGAAAGCGTTCCATCCCTGGGCTTGAAGATCGACTTCGGCGCCGGCATTGGTGACCATGCGCCGGCCTTCTGATTTACGGGTCATAAAACCGATGGGCCTGATCTGTGACACACCTGTGAGCTTGTCCATATCCTTGGTTGAGACTGTAAAAAGCAGTTCATAATCTTCTCCGCCATTCAGAGCTGTCACAAGCGGTTCTATCTGCATCTCTTCAGCTGCAGAGGCGGTCTCCTGATCTACCGGGATTTTGTCCTGATAGATACGGCATCCGGTATCTGAATTGTGGCACAGATGCAGAAGGTCGGAAGAAAGCCCGTCGGAAACATCTATCATAGCGGTGGGTCGGATCCTCTTTCCCTTGAGAAGCTGTATTATATCCTGTCGTGCTTCAGGTTTTAATTGCCGGCCTACAATATATTCATAACGGGCCAGATCAGGTTGAAAACCGGCATTTTCCTGAAACAGTTTATTTTCCCGTTTGAGTATCTGCAAACCCATGTAAGCCCCCCCCAGGTCTCCCGACACACAGATCACATCATGCTCGCTGGCGCCATTGCGGTACACCAGTTCTTCCCGGGCTGCCCTGCC
>JAGGWN010000084.1 GCA_021157415.1 Bacteroidales bacterium
CCCACGCAGGATCCGCTCAATTGGCATTCTGCTTCATCAGATGCAGGATATGCCACCCCGGGCGTACAAAACTCACAGTACAGTGATGAGTCTCCCGGAAAAAATCTTATCACCACAGAACCGGATATTATCTCTCCCAATAACGACGGGTACCATGATGTCCTGCACATACTTTATCATTTTGACCAGCCCGGCTATGTGGCGACGGTAACCATTTACGATGCCAACGGAAGGATAGTGCGTATCCTGGCCAATAATATCCTGTTGGGAAAAGAGGGGGAAATTGCCTGGGACGGGTTGAATAATGAAAAGAAAGTGCCTCTGAAAGGGATATATCTTATTTATGTGAAAATATTCAATCTGCAAGGAGAAACACACGCTTATAAGCGAACCTGCGTGCTGGCAGGACAAAGAGAATAAAACAACCTTTACTTCCCGGGAATACGCCAGGCAAACCAGACGGCAGGAAAAGCAAAAACAGCAGAAAATACATAAGTAGGGTCCAATCCTATATGATCAGCCATAAAGCCCACCACCAATAACATCAGTGAGCCCACCACAAAAGATATGGTCATGTAAATACTGTTCAGGAAAAGCAAATTCTCCGAGTCCAGTTCCTGTACGACAGCGAGCATCACGGAGGTGGAAGATATCAGGAAAAATCCTATCAGGCCCAGCATAACCAAAGCCAGCATACCGGAAGTCTGCAAAAATACCAGCATCAGTAAGGGAGCCATCAATGTTATGATAAGCAATGTTTTTCTGCGGCCTATTTTGTCGGAGATCGTACCTGAGTAATACGTCCCCAGGGCTCCGGACAACTGCAGTACCGAAAGTGATATGCCGGCCATCCAGAGGGTTTCTCCGTGACGTGTAAGATAAACCGGAAGGTAAAGGGTCAGGGATGCTTTCATAGCTCCCCGGAAAAAAGCAATCCCAGCCAGGTTGCCAAATATTCCCGCATGTTGTTTCAGTATTTTTCCATATGAAGCATGGCCTTTTTTCCCTTCATATTTCCTTTCTACCGGAATATTCCGGAGTTTCAGATATAATACCAGCGAGGCCAGCAATCCAAAAGGAATAAGTTTATAAGTACCGTTCAGGCCCAGGAGGTTCACTGCACCGACAATGACCAGTGGCCCGAGTGTACGGGCCAGTTCGCCTCCCAACATAAACCAACTCATGCCTTTGCCTACACGGTTGCCGGAAAAGCCACGGATCATCACGGGTGCCGGTACATGAAAAAAGGTGGAGCTGGTACCGGCCACCAGTAACAACACTGCTACAAAAATATAACCCGGGGCTATCCCCAGCAGACTCATGGCAACCGTAGTCACTGCCGGAGCAATGATCACAAAATAATGACTCTTAACCTTTTCTGCCAGAATTCCGACCAAGGGATTAAAAAGCGCAGGCAGACGCTGAAAAATCGACAAGGAGCCTGCCAAAGAATAGGAAAGAGAAAACTTATCTATCAGCAAAGGAAGGATCGGTGCCAGGAAAGATGAATAGATATCGTGGAGCAGGTGTGCAAAAGAAATGGAAATGATCTGTCCTTTGCGAAAATCCCTGTCAGCCATGCATCTCTTTCTTTATCACAATCTTTCAATCATGGTTTTCATAATCAGTGTCATTTTCTTTTCTGCCCGTCCCGCTACCTCCTGCACCGATTCGTGCGTGATCTTCTCGATCCTGCCGGGAACGCCCAGGTCGGTAATAATGGAAATGGCAAAACAAGGGATCCCCATCTGATGTGCCGCTATGGTTTCCGGTACTGTGGACATCCCTACGGCATCAGATCCGATCGTCCGGAAATATCTATACTCGGCAGGAGTTTCATAAGTAGGTCCTGTAGTGGCAGCATAAACTCCCTTTTTCACTGAAAAACGATTCTCACCGGCTATCGATTCTGCCATACGGATAAGCTGATCGGAATAAGTCTTTCCCATATCCGGAAACCGGGGACCGAATTCCGGAATATGTTTACCAATCAACGGATTGGGAAGAAGGTTGATGTGATCGGTAATAATCATTAAATCTCCTACTTCAAAATCCGGGTTAACCCCCCCGCTGGCATTGGAAAGAAAAAGGTACCGGATGCCCAGAAATTTCAAAACCCGCACCGGGAAGATGATCTGCTGCATAGAATATCCTTCATAATAATGGAAACGTCCTTTCATCGCCACCACTTTTTTCCCTCCCAGGGTTCCGAAGATCAGTTTGCCATCATGACCCTCCACCGTGGAGACCGGGAAATTGGGTATATCCTTGTAAAGGAATTCCCGTTCTATCCTGATCTCTTCAGCAAGTCCGCCCAGGCCGGTCCCCAAAATGACCCCTGTTTCAGGTTCACCAGACAATTTGTTCTTTATGAACTCCGTGGTTTCTTTTATGACTTCCAGCATACTGCAATATTTGATTCTCAAAATCTTGCTTCTCAGAAGACTGCAACACAGTAATTTCAATCGGTATATAAAACCACATCTCCCGAAAAGGCGGGTCAAAGGTACAAAAAGCTTCCAACCTCATCGCATCTTTTTCAGTAGTCAGGATCATCTTTTTTTCTGCATTTATCTCTTCATACTTCCTGCCGATTTTTTCCAGGTCTTTTTTTCCAAATCGATAATGATCCGGATAAGACAACAATTCGACATGATCTGTCACACTTTTCAAATACCGCACAAAAGGCTCCGGGTTGGCAATACCGGCTACGGCCAATACAGCCGTCTGCCGGTTTAACCCGTGGTCTCTGTCTGTATTTCCGGAAAATACCGGCAGGGGATCTCCATATACGATCCTTGTAAAATACACGCTTTGATAAGGAAAAGGATTGAAATGTTTTACCCGTATTCTTTCCTCGATGGGTTTCAGTGTTCCCGGGCATTTTGTAAATATGACCAGGTCGGCTCTTTTTTTCTCGTGCCGGCTCTCCCGCATTCTTCCTGCAGGCAAATACAGCTCTTTAGACAGTGGAAAATTATACTCTATCAGCAACATTGAGAGTCCCGGCTTGACAGAACGATGCTGAAAAGCATCATCCATGATAACAACTTCGATATCTTCCATTTCTTTTTCGATCTTCTTCAGGGCTCTGACTCTTTTCTCATCAACGATGATCTTCACTTCCGGAAACTTTTTATGCATCTGATAAGGCTCATCTCCCAGGTCATTTACCGTACTTTCCGGTCCGGCAATCAGGAAACCTCTGGTTTTCCGTTTATAACCCCTGCTTAAAACAGCTACCCGGTAATACCGACTAAGCAAACGAATTAAATATTCCACATGTGGTGTTTTTCCCGTGCCACCCACCGTAATATTCCCGACAGAGATCACAGGAATATCAAACTCATACCCTTTCAGAATATCCAGATCGTATAGCATGTTTCTCAAGCTCACGACCAACCCGTACAGCAAAGCAAAGGGGAAGAGAAGTGTTTGCCAGAAAGGATGCAGTGGATATTTCATAGGAATGCTTTTCTGCTCCGAAAATACAAAAACATTTGAAATGATAGCCGACAAGCATTGCCTGTCAAGCAACTTAATTTATCCCAGATTGCGCAATAGAGTTATTGTAAATGGCTCTATGGCACATAAGCCGAAGGCTGCATTGGGTTAACCCTGACAAGAAAATCTTACATTCCATTTTGATGGAATGCTATGATTTTCTTCGTCGAAGCAATGGAATTTTTCTATTGCTTCATTTGGGTTTATCGTTCATCCGTCAGTAATTATAGTTCCCAACCCTTCCGTACAATTCCGGCACATCTCGATTGCCTTACGCCGAATCAGAATCTGCTGTCTGAACTTATTGAATTTCTTGGAGTGCCATATAAGATTGAAAGGTATTTCCCGGACATTTCCCATCACATAATCCGCATCTTTGTCAAAACAACAAGGCACCACCTTCCCATCCCACGTGACCACACCGGTATTCCACAGCCGGGGACATTTGTTTTTCAGTCTGTTTTTCAATACATATCGGGATCCTTTCATTAAATATCGGGCATAACGGGGATCTTCGGGAATCATTTGATTTGATTTGTTCAGATTATAAAACTGGGCTGTTTTATATTCCAGCTTGTCTGCACCCAGATTTTTTGTCAACCTCCTGATCTTCTCCTTTTCATGCAGATTATGCCTGAAATATATAAACTGCACTATGACGTAGGGCCGGGAAAAACCTCCGGCATTTCTCTCCTCCACCAGAGCCTTTATCCCGGCTGTTACCTTCTTAAAATCCCCTCTTTTTCTGTATCTTCTATAGGTTTCAGCCGTTGCCCCATCCAGAGATATGATCAGCCGGTCCAGACCCGAGTCCAATATCTCCCGTATGGTTTTTGTTGTAAGAAAATGTCCGTTGGTCGAAGTAGAAACGTAAATATTCTTCCTTTTCGCACACCGGATCATCTCAAAAATCCCAGGCACCAAAAAAGGCTCTCCCTGAAAATAAAGAATAAGGTGATTGAGATGAGACGAAGTCTGATCTATAATTTGCCGGAACAGGGGGAGATCCATCATTCCGCTTTTCCTCTTCAACGTGCCGTTGCCTACGGGACATTCCGGACAACTAAGATTACAGGTCGTCCCCGGCTCCACAGATAAAGTGTGGGGCATTCCCCACACCACGGGTTTATGCAACACTCCGGACAGTAACAAACCTGTCCGGATGGTCACCAGATTAAATAATCTTTTCAGTGTAAGCGTCCGGACAAAATGAAACGTATCAGACAGCATCCGGACCGAATGGCTCATAGGAATTATCTATTATCTATGATATCGAACAATTCGTCAAGATTGGGGGTAAGGATAATTTCCGTACGTCTGTTTTTTCTACGGGCTTCCGGCGTATTCCTGGGATCTACCGGCAGATACTCGCTTCTTCCGGCAGCCGTCAGCCTTTTGGGGTCAATGGCAGAATTCTGCAACAGAATCCTTACCACACTGGTGGCCCTTTTTACACTCAGGTCCCAGTTGTCCCGGATCTGTCCTCCATGGTTAATGTAAGGTACATTGTCCGTATGTCCTTCAATCATAATATTGATATCAGGATTTTTCTCCAACACCCTTGCCAGTTTTTTAAGGGCTTCCTGCCCGCGTGGGTCCACTTTATAACTCCCGGTTTTAAATAATAATTTTTCCTCCATGGAAACATATATTTTACCATTGCGCCGGGTAACAGTCAGCCCTTCATCCTTAAAACCCAGCAAGGCATCCGAGACTTTGGATTTCAAGGCTGTTAAAACCGAGTCTTTTGAATGTACTATCTGTTCCATTTCCTGCAAGCGACGATTACGTTCATCCATCTGATATCTCAATTGTTCCAGTTGTGCCTGCTGGGCTGTCAGGGATTTTTCAAATTTGCGCAGATCTGCCTGCTTCTTCTGAAGCTCTTCCTGCGTATGCTGTAACTCCTGTAACAATCGGCGGGTTTCTTTTACATTTCCTCTTACCAGCTCATCCTGTGCCATTTTCAGCGTCTGGTAATCCTTGTTTAATTGCGCATATTTATACTGCAGATCCTGTAATTCCGCCATCCCTGCCAGACTATCTTTCCGCAGTGCTTCCAATTCTTTCTTCAGAGATTCTATCTGAAAGATAAGCTCATTATTTTTGACCGTCAACCGTTCATTATCTCCTTTCAGCAAATCCCGCTCTTCCATTAATTTCTGCTGCCTGGATTTCAGATCATTGTACTGTTTTGTGGAAACACAGGAATCAATAACCAAAAGACTTCCCGTCAATACACCAATCAAAAGGATATTCTTAATAATAAAACGCATAAATATCTGTTTTTTATTATGAAAACAAAGATAGGAAATAGAATCTGAATAGAAAACCGGAGATTATTATTACTTTTGTAAACAAATTTGTTTTCAGGCTTATGTCGGCAAAACATAAAAATCTATTGCATACGATTGAGAGTCCGGAAGATTTACGTAAACTTCCCATTGAAGATCTTCCGAAGGTGAGTAAAGAACTGAGACAGTTCATCATTGATGTAATCTCTTCCAACCCCGGGCATTTTGCTTCCAGTCTTGGAGTTGTTGAGCTGACTGTAGCTTTGCATTATGCATACAACACGCCCTACGATCTGCTTGTCTGGGATGTGGGTCATCAGGCTTACGGCCACAAGATCCTGACGGGGAGGAGGAATGTATTCCACACCAACAGACAATACGGAGGTATCAGCGGGTTCCCCACGCGGGAAGAAAGTATTTATGACACTTTCGGCGTAGGTCATTCTTCCACCTCTATTTCTGCAGCACTGGGGATGGCCGTAGCCGCCAAACAAAACAAGGAGAACAGAAAGGTAGTAGCCGTTATAGGTGACGGAGCCCTGTCAGCCGGTTTGGCTTTTGAGGGGTTGAATAACGCGGGAACTCAGAATGCGGATATCCTGGTAGTACTGAACGATAACCGCATGTCTATAGACCCAAATGTGGGTGCGCTGAAAGAGTATCTGTTGGACATCACCACTTCCCCCACCTATAATAAATTCAAAGATGAAGTCTGGAATCTGCTGGGCAAGATGAGCAAAGTCGCTCCCAAAAGCCGTTCGCTCGCTCAGCAGATCGAGCATGCCTTAAAAACTTCGCTGTTACACCACAGCAATCTCTTTGAATCATTGAATTTCCGGTATTTCGGTCCGGTAGACGGTCATGACGTCATTTACCTTTCCCGCTTATTCAAGGATATGCAGAAAATCTCAGGACCCAAGCTGTTACATATCGTCACAAAAAAAGGCAAGGGCTTTCCACGTGCTGAAATGGATGCCACTTTGTTTCATGCCCCTCCGGGTAAGTTTGATAAAGTTTCCGGAAAAATTTTCACAATCCCGACTGCGAATAAAAAACCTGCTAAATACCAGGAAGTATTTGGGGAAACGATGGTAGAGTTGGCAAAGAAAAATTCCCGGATTGTAGCAATTACACCGGCTATGCCCACCGGATCGAAGCTCACCACAATGATCAAAGAGATGTCACAACGCGTCTATGATGTGGGAATCGCCGAACAACATGCCGTCACCTTTGCTGCCGGACTGGCTACACAGGGGATGCATCCTTATTGCAGCATCTATTCTACATTCCTGCAGCGTGCTTATGATCAGGTGATCCATGATGTAGCTCTGCAGAAACTGAATGTGGTTTTTTGCATTGACCGGGGGGGGCTGGTGGCAGGTGACGGAGCTACCCATCATGGAATTTTTGACCTGGCTTATCTGCGAGTCATCCCCAACATGATAATTTCAGCCCCTATGGATGAGGGAGAGCTTAGAAATCTTTTATTCACTGCCCAAACAGAAGAATTCGGGCCTTTCTCTATACGCTACCCTCGTGGAGTAGGCGTATTGAAGGAATGGAAAAAAGCCTTTGAAAAAATCCCGGTAGGAAAAGCAAGAAAGATTCGTTCCGGCAAGGACATTGCGATTTTGTCCATAGGTCACCCCGGAAACTTTGCAACAACAGCTTCCAAACAACTTGCAAAAGAAAATATAGAAGTTGAACATTATGACATGCGCTTTGTCAAACCCCTGGATAAAGAAGTCCTGCATACGATTGCCAATCGTTTTGACGAAGTGATTACCGTGGAAGACGGAGTCATTACGGGAGGTTTCGGCAGTGCCGTGACAGAGTTCTTCAATGATCATCGCTACCCCGTACATGTCACCCGTCTGGGTGTACCGGATTACTTTGTCAGCCACGGAAAACAAGTGGAACTTTACAGGGAATGCGGTTTCGATGCGGAAGGAATTTATAAAACTGTTAAAAAGGTCCTGCAGGAGCATATAGTCCGTCTGACCGGGAAAAAACATCTTTAGTTTATACCTGGAAAAGGGACTTGATGGTTTGAAAACAAATTTTTATCTTCGCCCACCCGTTTGGAAGGTTGTTTAACAAACAATGAATTTTGTAAAAAATGATCTTTGATATATTTGCATAATTAACGCAACGCCCAGGTGGCAGGACCGACCGGTTAAAAAATGATCCGGTGGATCATTTTCAGGGAGGGGCCCGATTGCAGGGCCGGCCAATTCCGCCACCGGTAAAAGGGGAGATAGTGTTTAGGATTATAAAGTTTTGATCTTTGATATATTTGCATAATTAACGCAACGCCCAGGTGGCAGGACCGACCGGTTAAAAAATGATCCGGTGGATCATTTTCAGGGAGGGGCCCGATTGCAGGGCCGGCCAA
>JAGGWN010000060.1 GCA_021157415.1 Bacteroidales bacterium
CGGGCGGACGGGCCTGCCCGGACGACAACAGTTGGACGGGCCTGGGGTAGTTCATTCAAATTTCATCCCAATCACCAAAATATCATCTATCTGGGCTTCATGACCCCTCCATTTCTCGATGGTATCATCCAGGATCTTTCTCTGTTTTTCCAGGTCATATTGGTTGATCTTCAGGAACAGTTCTTTCATCTGGCGCGACTTGAATTTCTTACCGTCAGGCCCCCCAAACTGGTCGGCATAACCATCCGAAAAAATATAGATCATATCGCCCGGTACTATCGTAATTTCATGATTGGTAAACTTGCGACCCTGATCCATGGAGGTCATCCCGATGGAAAAACGGTCGGCTTTGATCTCCTGCAATTCATCATTACGGATTAAATACAGTGGGTTGTGGGCCCCGGCATATTCCAGGATGCGGGTCTTCCTGTCATACACGACCAGAGCCAGGTCCATCCCGTCCTTCACCTCTTCCACCCGCGACTGTACATGCAGGGTACGGTAGATCTCATCGTTCAGATGGTCCAGGATGGAGGCTGCCTCAGTGATGTGATATTCATTGACGATCTTGTTCAGCGAATTATATCCGATAAAGGACATAAACGCTCCCGGCACCCCGTGACCGGTACAATCTACCGCAGCAATAAACAACTTTGTGTCCGGATCATTGTACCAGTAAAAATCTCCGCTAACAATATCTTTGGGTTTGAATAGCACAAAAGAGCCGGGGACCTCATCTTCCGGCGGCAGGATAGCATTCTGTATCCTTTTGGCATATCGGATACTGTCGGTGATATCCCTGTTTTTCTCTTCCAATTCCTTGCTTTTCTCCACCACTTCTGCCGTACGTTGGATCACTTTCTCTTCGAGAATCAGTTTTTCCCGAATCAGGTTGCGTTCCCTGATCTTAATATAACTCCATATGCCCAGGCCGGCCAGGATGATGACGAGCGAGATAAACCACCAGGTAAGGTAAAAGGGAGGCCGTATGGTAAAGGAAAAGGTCACCGGACGGCTGTTCCATATTCCTTCGCTGTTTTTCGCCTTCACCATAAAAGTGTAGTGACCGGGCGACAGAGCCGAATAAGTCGCTCGGGTCTCTGTGGTTACCGGACGCCATCCGGCGTCGGCACCTTTGAGCATCACCTGATAACGAACCGCATCAGGGTTGGTCAGACTGATGCTGTAATAATGAAAAATGATAGACTTCTCATAATAGCTGAGTTTCATCCCGGGCACCATCGGACGTGGTTCGTAGTTGACCTCTATACTGCGAATATGAGTCAGGGGTTCGGCATTGATTTTTCGGACAAAACCCGGATCATAGCGGATAGCACCATTGGCCGTACCAAACCACAGATACCCCTGCCGATCCCTGAAAGTAGCGTTCCGTTGGGTCTCTATACCTACAAAGCCATTGCGGCGTGTATATACGACCATTTGCTTTCTGTCCGGAATATACTTGTTCAGACCCTTGCTGGTGCCTATGTAAATATTCCCTTTTTTATCGGTGTTCACCAGGTTGACACGGTTGGCCAGCAGACCATCTTCTTCAGTCAGATGCAAGGTGAGTGAATCGCCGTTATAAGCAAACAACCCTACATTGGTGCCCAGCCACAGGGTACCGTCCGGACCGGAAGTGATCGCCAGCGGGGTAATCTTTTTAGACAATATCTTCCGCTCGAATTTCCGGGTCCTGAAATCATAACAAGTCAGTCCTTTCTTGCGTTCCGAGCCGATCCACAGTTTATCTTTCCCCCGGTCATAATACAGCGCTGTGATGCCGTTGCCCACCAGACCGTCCCCCTGCGAATAACGGGTACCCTGTTTTGTCTCCGGCTCGAAATAGGTCACTCCGTCGTTGGTGCCGGCCCAGACATGGTCGTTCTTATCCACCACCAGCGCAGTTATGATCAGGTCCCGGTACAGATAACGATTGTTGAGATAGGTATCATAATAAAACTGATTTCTCACGGGATCATACTCAAAGATACCCCCCTGGTAGGTCCCGATCCAAAGATGTTCGCGGGAATCATTCACAATAAAACGAACAATATTTTCAATGCCGTTTTCCCTGCGGGAAAAATAACTGAATCGCCGGTCCGGCTCTTTGGAAGGATCATAAACCGTAATTCCTTCGTTGGTGCCAAACCAATAAGCATGGTCTGAATCCTGATAGATCGCGGAGACCGTGGGGTTCCCCAGGCCGTCAGCCTTATCAATAACTATAAACTCTTCTCCCTTGAAAATGCTCATCCCGTGATACTGGGTTCCTATAATGATATTTCCTTCATGGTCCTCCACCAGGCATTTGATATAGTTATCCTGCAGTCCGTTTCTATTGTTGTACGTCTTCAGTTTCCCGTCGCGGATACGGGTGATCCCTCCCCCCCAGGTGCCTACCCAGAGGGTTCCCTGGTTGTCTTCCAGCAAACAACTTATCCAGTTATGAGCGAGTCCGTTGCGTTTGCTGTCGAAAATACGTAAGGTATCTCTCTTTTTGCTGTATTCATATAAGCCGCCGTGGTAGGTCCCGAACCAGAAGTTTCCCTCCCGGTCTTCCAGCATGCATGTCTTCATAAAATAATGTGTAAAAGGCTTCAGGGGAAAAATCTCAAAACTGTCTTTCGCCGGCAGATAAAGATGCACGCCCACATCCGAAAGACAGAAATACCGGTTATCCTTCGAGTGATAAGCATTGAAGATCCTGTCGCTCAGTCCTTTTCTTCCCAGATACTGTCTTACCTTCATCTTCCCGGCGGGACCGAAAGGATGCTCCACCAGCAGAGCGCCCGAAGCACTCGTAGTAATCCAGATTTTATGATCCTGCGTTTCCGTAAAAGAAGTAATGTCTCCGTTGATGGTAATCGAATCAAAGCGGATCACCTCAAAACGATGACCGTCATAGCGTGTAATGCCTCCGTCCAGATGCCCGAACCACAGGTTATCGTGCGAATCTTCCAGGATAGCAAATACCCCGTTTTCGGCCATCCCCTGCTCTGAGGTAAAATCCTTAAACTCTTTCCCGTCAAAGCGGGACACCCCCACTTCGGTACCCAGCCACACCAGATCGTTGTGATCCTGAAAAATTGTATAAACTTTGGAAGAACTCAGCCCTTCTGCCACACCGTAATTGTCAAAGAAATATTTCTGTGCGTTGACAGGAAGAAATGAAAGCAGGGGAAAAAACAACAATAAAATCCACCGGTAACAGGATTCCGTTTTGATGGGGAAGATGTATCTCATACACTTAACTCAGGTTATTTCGCGATAAAGAAAAAGGTCCCGTCTTCATCCTCCAGCCCTGCGATCTTCCCGAATTGTGGTTTCTGCTGATCATTCTGTACCACCGCTTTGGTAACCTTCCTCACAATGCTCTCAATCGGAATGCAGGCATCCGGATTGTTCAGCAAGGTATTGGCAAATGTACGTGTAAATTGTGAATTATCCACGGCCAGCTCATAGCCCGCCGATGAAAATACCTGGGAGGATTTGAAGCGGGTCGCTTTCCAGTCGTCACAGCTTCTCACTTCCGGAATGGAGCGCATCGCCTGGTAGAATGTGGGACCTGACTCACAGGCATCGGTGATCACCAAGATATGGGTCACCCACTTGGCATAAGCCTGCAGAGCTCCTTTCAGGTTGCTTATATTGAAATAGGTAAACTCATCATCCCGTTTGGCATCTACAGGAATCCAGTAGCCCGTTTCGTTGATGAACTTTCCGTGACCGGCATACCAGATCAGGATAGAATTGACATGATTGCTGCGCACCAGGTCCCGCAACTCAATGGAAAAAAATTTCCCCATCTCCTCCTTGGTCATGTCTTTTTTTACAATGATATTGCTTACACGGTACCGGGCCAGGGCCTTTTTCATCAGAGAGATATCCTTGGGCGGTCCGTCGAGCGAAGCAAATGTCTGATAATTGGAGTTTTCGATAAATACAGCCCATGTTTTCCCCATGGGATTTTCCGCTGCAATAGCCACCCCCTCACGATTAAGCTTATAATCGGAAGTGCTTTTATTCCCGTAAATATCTTCAGCCGTTACAGTAAAATGATCCTTGTTCATAATGTTGATTGTAGCTGAAAAATGCGGGTTGACCTCGTCCGGTTTATAACTGGCATAGATCCCGTTGATCATGATGGTTTTTATGGGACTCTCATCATGTACCTTCCCCTCGATGTATAGTTCGGGATCGGGTGATTCCAGATAGATCTCTCCGTTGTCTGAAGCATATGGGGCAAGGATCGCCACCTCCGGCGGGTTAACTTCCGTCCTGCGGATAAAAAACTCCTCCCTGGCAATATTGTGGTAGATATCGCTGGCTTCGATCATGATCTCATTGGTGTCGTGCAGTTCTACATTGGCCAGAAACTCCACGATTCCGTTTTTCTTGTCCAGATGAGCCGGCTGGCCGTTGATCTTCAGATATTCCAGGTCGCTCTGGTCTTTTACTTTTCCTTTAAGGATCACATCCTTTTTGTTCTCCGATACGTTGATTCTTCTGCTGTCGTCCGGCTCGGGGATCATCAGGGATATTTCAGGCTTGTCGCTTTCACGGTTCAGCTCATACAATCTTTTCTGTGCCTCTTTCAGCATTTTTACAGCCACAGCATCATTTTTCGTCAGCTTGGTGATGGCTTTATAATCTTTTTCCGCAGATTTATAATCCAGGATATCTTCATAAGATCTGGCCCGGGCCATATAGGCTTTCGGATCATCGGGCCGCAGGCTGATAACCTTGGTAAAGTCGGTGATGGCGTTGATATGCTGGTTAAACTGCTGATAATATTTCCCCCGCAGAAAAAACATCTCGGGATTGTCCGGTTCTATCAGCAGGATCCTGGAAATGTCATTGATGGCATTAGGCATGTCCAGTTGTTTGACATACACCTTACTGCGGATAAGATAAGCCTGTGTGTTCTTGTTATCATATGACAGCACATAATTACACTCTTTGATGGCCTGATCGGCTTTGTCCTCTGTCAGATAGAGATTGGCCAGTGCCAAATGCACATCAGTATATCTGCTTTTCAGGTTGGCAGCCTTACGAAAGGCTTGCTCGGCTTCGTTCAGGTTTGACAGTTTTATATGGGCCTGCCCCAGTAAATAATAATTCAACGGCGTCTCCCTGATCTTTTTGGCCGAATCGGCGGCATACAATGCCTCCCGGTATTTTTTCAGGGCCATCAATGCCTTCACCTTTTCCTGCAAGGCACTCATCGGTTTTTTCTCCAGTCTGGTGGCGTGATTGAGCATATCCACGGCCTCCTGATAACGCCCCAGGCTGTTGAGTATCTTTCCCGCCCGGTAATACAGGACCGCATCTTTATTGACAAATACCAGCGCTCTTTTGTAGTCATCCAGCGCTTTTTCAGGTTGATCCATTCTTTCATATACTTCCGCTCTCGCCACATACGCTTTGGTAAACTCCGGCTTTAGTTCGATCGCCTTGGAAAACTGGTCTATCGCATCCTGATAAGCCTTTTTGTTTAAAAACTCCTGCCCGGTTTTGTAATATTTTTTTGCATTCTGGGAAAACCCCTGCACTCCGAAAACAAACAGCAGGATAAATCCGCCGATAAAAATTTTCATTTTCATAACAACCTAATTTATACCAAAGATAAAGAATATTTTTCAGACGCACTTTTATACGATTCCGTTGTGAGAAGGTTGCAAATATTTTTTATGCTCCGAGGCGCATTCACCTACGTAGGGCCCTACGTAGGTAATATCCCCTTTTCCTGCATATTTCCGCTGATTACGAATAAAGATGAACGGCAAGACAAACAGGGATGTTCACCTTGCATTTATCCCGCACAGGTTGCGACCTGTCACTGCATTCTTAATCCTCCGAAGCTTCAGCGAAGGAGGATTACTTTTTATAAAACAGAAACGTTCCCCCTTCATTTTTCAGGCCGGCGATGTTGCCAAACTGAGGCCGGTCCTGATGGTTTTTTATCATGGCAAGCGTCACCTTCCTGGCAATGGTCTGCACCGGGATGCATTGTTTTATGTTGTCCGCCAGGGTGGTGGCGAAAGCCTTGGAAAAAAGGGATTCATTGGATGCCAGATCATACCCCAGGGCCGAGAGTACCTGGTAGGAATTTCTTGTTGCCTGATCTGTCTGGGCACAGTCTGGCTCTGCCGGAACAGAACGCATGGCCTGGAAAAAAGTAGGCCCCGATTCACAGGCATCCGTAACCACCAGAATATGCGATAGCTGAACGGCATATTTCTTTAATTCGTTCTTTAGATCATCCATCCTGTAAAAAGTGGACTCATCATCCCTGACGGCATCCACCGGGATCCAGTAGCCCGTCTCATTGATGAACTTCCCGTGACCCGAATACCAGATCAACAAAGACCTGACCTTATTCTCCCGAAGCAGTGAGATAAGATCGGAAGAGAAAAACGCTTTCATTTTCTCCAGGCTCAAATCCTGTTTCACCAGGATGCGGTCAATCTGATAATTTGCCAGAACATCGGTGACCGTCTGCACATCTTTGATGGTGCCGGCCAGACTGGAAAGGGTCAGGTAGTTGGTGTTCCCAATAAAAACAGCCCAGGTCTTCCCCATGGGGTTACTCTGGGCCTCCAGCATAAAACTGCATGTTATCAGTAAAATAAGGGACGTAATTGTCTTTTTCATTTTTTCAATTTTATGATCCTGCACAGCAAATATAAAAAATTCTTGTCAGGTATCCGGAAAGTCACGACAGAGACCTTGAATAATTATCCCCGGTTTGTACCCTATAGATTTCGAAAAAATCTTATATTGTGCACGGGCCACAGGCGGTTCTGGGTAAATCCCGAGATTTTACCGGGCGCAAAATCTTGCGTTTCTCCCTTCTGCTTATCCTGCCTTTATCATTCTCTTACCTGACCATCGCCATATATGATGTATTTGGTCGTGGTCAATTCGTTTAACCCCATAGGACCGCGGGCATGTAGTTTCTGGGTGCTGATACCGATCTCTGCACCGAAACCGAACTCGTAGCCGTCAGTAAAACGCGTGGAGGCGTTGACATATACCGCCGCCGCATCTATGCGGTTCAGGAATGCCCGGGCATTGGTGTAATTTTCCGTGACAATGCTTTCCGAATGGCCGGTCCCGAACTTTGAGATATGCCTTATGGCTTCATCCAGAGAACCTACCGTTTTTACCGCCAGGATCAGGTCAAGGTATTCGGTGGCCCAGTCTTCTTCCGTAGCCGGGACTGCCTCCGGATAAAGTTTCTGTACGGTTTCGTCACCCCTTATCTCCACCTGTTTCTCCGCCAAAGCCTTACATACTTCGGGAATAAAAGTTTCAGCAATGTCTTTATGTACCAGCAGCGATTCGGCAGCGTTGCATACCCCCGGCCGCTGGGTTTTGGCATTGACCGTAATGGCTATAGCTT
Organism: Bacteroidales bacterium; assembly: GCA_021157415.1. Classification (GTDB taxonomy): domain Bacteria; phylum Bacteroidota; class Bacteroidia; order Bacteroidales; family VadinHA17; genus DRPN01. The sequence goes on from JAGGWN010000060.1 coordinate 7,409, forward strand.
TATCTATGTCAGCATAGGAATCCACATACACATGGCAGTTGCCCACACCCGTCTCTATCACCGGCACCGAGCTGTTCTCCACAACCGTACGTATCAGTCCGGCTCCGCCCCGCGGGATGAGCAGGTCAAGATATTGGTTCATACGCATCATGGCCCGGGCGCTCTCCCGGCTGGTATCTTCCACCACCTGTACGGCCTCAGCAGGAAAATCACAGGCCACCAGCGCCTCCTGTAGTATCTGCCGGATGGCCTGGTTGGAACGGATGGCTTCTTTTCCGCCCCGCAGCAGTGAAGCATTGCCCGTTTTCAGGCATAAACCAAAAGCATCCACCGTAACATTGGGCCGCGATTCGTAGATAATGCCAATTACCCCGATAGGGACCCGTTGTTTTCCGATCATCAGACCGTTGGGACGTTTTATCATGGAGAGCACCTCACCCACAGGGTCATGCAAGGCAGCTACCTCACGCAGTCCTTCGGCCATCCCGGCAATCCGTTTTTCATCCAATACCAGACGTTCCAGGAAAGCTCCTTTGATGCCGTTCTTCCGGGCTTCTTCGAGATCCTTGCCGTTGGCACGTACAATCGCTTCCTGCTTGTCAATCAACATCTCTGCGGCTTTCTGCAGCACCTCATCCTTGGCCCCAGAGGAAACCGTACGCAGAAATACGGCGGCTTCCTTTGCTCTCTGGCCCTTGGTTTCCAGTTCATTGTGGTTCATCTTACTGTTTTTTATGTTTTGTGTTTTGTGTTTAATAAGGCCACACAGGACCTTCCCTGTAACAGTTCAATCCTTTGACTTTTGACTTTTAAACAACGTCCCCCTCTTCTTCCCTTCCAGTATCTCAGCAATCACCTCCGGATTTTTGCCATTGGCAATGATCATGTCAATACCTGCTTCCATACATATGCGTGCAGCATCCAGTTTCACCGACATTCCACCGGTCCCGAACGTATTGTCACTGCCTCTGGCTGACCGGAGGACCGTGGGGGAAAGGTCGTGTACGGTATCAATCAGCCTGGCTTGCGGATCTTTTCGCGGATCAGCCGTATACAGCCCGTCAATATCCGACAGGATGATCACAAGGCCGGCATGTATCAGCTCTGCCACAGTAGCCGCCAACACGTCATTGTTGCCGAAGCGGATGCCGAACGTGGATACCGTATCGTTTTCATTGATTACCGGCAGAATTCCCATCTCAAGTAAACGGTTCAAGGTGTTGCGGGCGTTGATGCGTTTGGTCTTTTCCTGCAATCCGTCTTTGGTAAGCAACACCTGCGCTACGGTCTGATGAAAAGGTTCAAAAAAACGCTGGTATATCTTCATTAGCTCAGCCTGTCCCACCGCCGCCAGGGCCTGTTTTTCAGGCAATCTTTCAGGCTTTTTTTTCATGCCCAGCAGGCCTCCCCCAACGGCGATAGCTCCCGACGACACCAGGATCAGCTCCCATCCGGCATGCCGGACCTCACTGAGCACCCCCGCCAGCCGCTCAATACGCTGCAGGTTGATCCTGCCATTGGCAAAAGAGAGGGTAGAACTGCCTACTTTTACAACAATCCGTTTTTGTTCCGTATCTCTGTTTATTTCCGTCATCGGTCAGGCCTCCAGCAGTACTTTATGCAGGGTTGCTGGAAAAGCATATTCCCGGAACGCTTCCCCGGGCATCACCCTTTCAACAGCAGCCACCTCATCTATCAGCTCTTTTTCATGTATAAAGCGAGGCCCTGCCTCCGGACTACCTCCCAGAAGGATGTATGTATCTGGCTTTTTTGCCTTGATAAGCAGCAGATGTGCCCCGGTCAGACCGGCCACCGCACGAACCAGGTAATAATTGTCATTCAGTTCAATGTCTTCAGTAGAAACCGAGTCGTTTTCATTGATCACCGGGATTACCCCCTGCTCAAGCAAATGAATGAGTGTGTTACGTGCATTTCCGCTTTTTTCGGGATCGACAAAGATATCTCCGGTGAGTAACACCTGTGCCACCGTCTGGTTATACCCTTCAAAATAACGCCGGTAAAGTTTCATCAGCTCGGCCTGTCCAACCGCCGCCACCGCCTGTTTGTCAATAAGACCTTCCGGTTGCCCATCCAATCCGAGCTTCTTGGAACCCAAGAAGATGGCTCCCGATGAGACGATAAGAATTTTTGCGCCGCTGTTCACCAGGTTGGACAACACCATAGAAAGCCGCTCCATTTTATAGGGATCAAATCCTCCCTCCTCATTGAGCAACACGCGTATCTCTACTTTCACAACTATTTTCACAAAATTCCCCTCCATCTTTTTCCCGGTTTTCAGGCTTCCAGTAATCCGTACATGATCTTCCCGGCTTTGTCAAAATCCACCTCCGCTGCCACTCTCTCCATTTTTACCCTGATCTTGTCAAACCCCGGGTTGCCGATACTGCCCGTATGGGTGTAAGATAATTTTTCCGGGGGTCTGAATCTGCCCGATTGTATCTCCTCTGCCACCTGCCGGTAGGCTTCCCTGAAAGGCATTCCTTCACCGACCAGACGATTCACTTCCTCCACACTGAAGATATATTTATAGATATCTTTCTCCAGCAGGTCTTCTTTTATCTTCAGATGCTCCAGTAAGAGATGTGTGATTCTCAGACATCCCGAGAGATCGTCGAAAGCCGGCAGATAGGATTCTTTCAACAGTTGTAAATCCCGGTGATAACCGGTAGGCAGATTGCCCAGGATAAGTTGCATCTCATGGGGCAGGGCCTGAATACGATTGCAACGGCCCCGAATCAACTCGAAAGCATCCGGGTTTTTCTTGTGGGGCATAATGCTGGAACCGGTAGTGTAGGCATCAGGCAGGGAGAGAAAACCGAAGTTCTGGTTGATAAATAACACGGCATCCATGGCCAGACGCCCCAGGGTGGAGGCTACCGACGCCAGGGCCGTGGCCACCGTTTTTTCCGTCCTCCCACGTCCCGTCTGGGCATAAACGGAATTTACCACAAGATTTTCGAACCCCAGCAGACGGGTGGTCTCCTCACGGTCCACCGGAAAGGAGGAACCGTATCCGGCCGCCGAACCGAGAGGGTTCTGATTGATGATCCGGTATACTGCATTCAACAACAGCAGGTCATCCGCCAGACTCTCGGCAAAAGAACCGAACCACAGTCCGAAAGACGAGGGCATGGCTACCTGCAGATGGGTATAACCGGGCATCAGATGATCTTTGTATTTCACTCCCAACCGGAGAAGCAGATCGAACAGATCCAGCATCTCCTGCCGGATCCGGGACAGACGGTCCCGTGTGAACAAACGGATATCCAGGATAATCTGATCGTTGCGCGAACGAGCCGTATGCACTTTCTTCCCGGCCTCCCCAAGGGTGTCCGTAAGGAGTTTCTCCACCTGTGAATGCACATCCTCAATCCCCGGCTCAATGACAAATTCCCCTGTTTCCGTCTTCCGGTAAAGGACTTTCAATGCTTTCACCAGTTTCTCCTCGTCTTCGGCCATAATCAACCCCACCCTTTTCAGCATTTTCACATGAGCGACCGAGCCCAGAATGTCAAAAGGAGCAAGATCAAGGTCCAGCACTGCATCGTTGCCGATGGTAAACTGTTCGACCGCCTGATCCAGGGGCAGATTCTTATCCCAGATTTTCTGCATTATTTCAGTTTTTCTATTTCGTTAAAAGAGGCCAGTATCCCTTTGATCAGCGCCGAGCTCAGACCGTGATGTTCCATCTCGTTGAGACCGGCGATAGTCACTCCGCGGGGCGTGGTTACCTTGTCAATCTCTTCTTCGGGATGAATGCCCGTATCAAGCATCAATTCAGCCGCTCCTTTGGCTACCTGCGAAGCGATGAGCTGGGCCTCGGAAGCATGAAAGCCGATTTGTATCCCTCCCTGTGAGATGGCCCGTATAACCCGCAGGAAATAAGCGATGCCACAGGCATTCAGGATGGTGGCTGCCGACATCAGATTTTCTTCAATAACATAGGTACGTCCGATGGTATCAAACAACTGCTTCACAATATCCAGCTTGTCAGCACCTGTTTTGTTAACGGCCAGACCGGTCATGGACTCTCCCACAGCTACTGCCGTATTGGGCATAGCCCGTACCACCGGAACCTGCCCCCCGGCAATGGCCTCCGTTTCCGCAATGGAAAAACCCGTCACCACCGACACCAAAATATGTTTCGAGGGATCCAGCACGGGTGCGATCTCTTCCAGCAACGGTTTCATCTGGCTCGGCCGGACAGCTATCATAACAACCTCCGAGCGTCTTACCGCTGCCGGATTATCGGAAGTAACCGTTACTCCTCCGGATACCAGATGATCCAACAAGTGAATTTTCCGGCGTGTTACAGTGATCTGTGCAGGAGCCAACGCTCTCTTTTTCAGAAAACCTTCGGCCATGGCTCCCCCGATGTTTCCGCCTCCCAAAATGGCTATGTTGTGTTGCATATGCTTTTGTTGCTTTGAAATTTTAATGTTCTGCTTAAGGCATCCCTTTGGGAAAATTCCGAATTCCCTGCCTGACGGGCAGACAGGCAAATCAATCTCAATGCCCGATTATCAGCTACTTTCAGGAATTTGAGAGTGGGTTGTTGGTAATTATTCCCTGTGATTGGTTGATTGGAATTTTTTAAATGATTAATCCTTCCCTGATGAAATTTTTATGATCATATACTATAAATATGATTCTTATACTGTCTGCTCACGATCGCATGATGAGCCATCAGACGGATGGCATTGATCTTGATAAAGCCTTCACTGTCCTTCTGATCAAAACCTCCTTCAATATCCATGCTGGAGAGATCCTGGTCATACAACGAACTGGGCGACTCCCGCCCTTCGATGATGACATTCCCTTTATATAAGGAAAGATATACTTTTCCGTCTATCAACTCCTGACTTTTCCTGATAGCAGCCATCAGAAAGTCCATTTCAGGGCTGAACCAGAAACCATAATACACCAACTCGGCAAACTTGGGTGTGAGCATATTGCGCAATCGCATTACTTCGCGGTCCATGGCAATACCTTCGATGTCCTGGTGAGCCTTGAACAGGATTTCTGCGCCGGGTGTCTCATAGATCCCTCTCGATTTGATCCCTACAAACCGGTTTTCCACCATATCCAGCAGACCGATACCATGCTTGGCTCCCAGGTTATTCACATAGGTAAACAGCTCCAGGGGCTCTGTTTTTACGGTACCATCCTCTTCGTTGGTAATCTTTACGGGCATCCCGTCCTTGAACTCCACCGCAATGCTTTCGGGTTTATCCGGAGCATTATAAGGGTGGGTGATTTTGGAATAGACCTTCATATCAGCCTTCAGGACAGGATCTTCAAGGATCCCTGCCTCATGGCTGATATGCATCAGGTTGTCATCTTCACTGTAAGGCCGCTCCAGGGTGGCTTTTACAGGGATGCCCGCTTCTTCGGCATATCTGATCAGATCGGGACGTCCCCGGAACTGTTCCAGGAACTCGACATCTTTCCAGGGAGAAAAAACCCTGATCTTCGGGTTCAGAGCATAAAAAGAAAGCTCGAACCTCACCTGGTCGTTCCCTTTGCCGGTAGCACCGTGAGATACCACGGGTGCCTCCATTTTATTGGCAGCCTCAATCATCCTCTTGGCAATCAACGGACGTGCCAGGGCCGTCCCCAGCAGATACCGGCTTTCATAAATTGCATTGGCCCGGATGGCCGGAAAAATAAAATCGGTCACAAATTCCCTTTTCAGGTCATCCACAATCACCTCACTGGCCCCGATAGAGAGCGCTTTTTTCCTGACCTCATCAAAATCATCATCCTGTCCTACATCGGCTACATAAGCAATCACATCATTCCCGCGGTCGATGAGCCATTTCAGGATCACGGATGTGTCCAGTCCTCCACTGTACGCAAGTACAATTTTCTGATTTTTCATGTTGATAAAAAATTAAAAAAATTATGATTTAATAAATATTCACGATCTGGCAATCTTGTCGGCTACATCCGGAAAGATCCACTGCAGGGATTTTCGTACCGCTTCCCGGCTTACCCCGTCGCGGGGAATGACCAGAATGGTATCATCCCCGGCAATGGTCCCGGCCAACTCATACCTTCGGGCTCTGTCAATGGAGATAGCCAACATATTGGCATATCCCGGCAACGTCCTGATCAAAGCCATCTGCTGGGCAAACTCGATCGAAACAAATCCCTGTCCGGAAGAAGGATGGTGTTCAGCCTCAGGATCCAAACGGGCCGTTTCATCTAATACATATTTATATCGCCCGTCCCGGAAAGGGATCTTACCGGCTCTTAGAAACTTCAAATCTCTCGATAACGTGGCCTGTGTTACATGATAGCCCTTTTCTTCCAACATCTCAAGCAGTTGCTCCTGTGTGAAAATCTCCTGATCTCTGATCATCTGACGGATCAGGTACAAACGGGTGTTCTTGTCATTCATGATGCATAATTATGTAAATTCGATGCAAATTTATGCATTTTTATTTTATCAAACCAAATTTTTGCATTATTTTTCGGCCGGTTTTTTCTGTGCGGTGTATCTTTGTCCGGAAGAGCTCAATATTTCCTGCCGCAGGTACAGCCAGGCGCCTGAAAAACATCAGTAAGGATAAAACGGAAAAAAATATCACGTGGGAAAAACATCATTGAAAAAAGTATTGTTACTCGGGTCGGGGGCCCTGAAGATCGGCGAAGCCGGAGAGTTTGACTATTCCGGATCACAGGCACTGAAAGCATTGCGGGAAGAAGGGATACGCACCATTCTCATCAATCCGAACATCGCCACCGTACAGACCTCCGAAAAGATTGCCAACCGGATTTATTTCCATCCGATTACTCCTTACTTTGTGGAGCGGGTGATCGAAAGAGAAAAACCCGACGGTATTCTGCTCTCTTTCGGCGGACAGACAGCCCTGAACTGCGGCATTGAATTATTTAAACAAGGAATTCTCAAAAAGTACGACGTCCGGGTACTGGGAACACCTATTCAGGCAATCATGGATACCGAGGATCGTGAATTCTTTGTCAACAAATTAAAGGAAATAGATGTTAAGACGCCCCGGAGCATTGCCGTCACAAGCCTGGACGATGCCCTGAAAGCCGGCGGACAGCTGGGCTATCCGATCATTATCCGGTCTGCTTTCACCCTGGGGGGGCAAGGCAGTGCTTTCTGCTCCGGTGAGGAAGAGTTAAAAGAAGAAGCTTCGAAAGCTTTTTCCTACACCGACCAAATCCTGGTGGAAGAATCGCTGAAAGGATGGAAAGAAGTGGAATACGAAGTGGTACGCGACCGTTTTGACAACTGCATCACGGTATGTAATATGGAAAATCTCGATCCCCTGGGAATCCATACGGGCGAGAGCATTGTGGTGGCGCCGTCGCAGACACTCACCAACAGTGAATATCACAAGCTGCGGGCTCTTTCCATCCGGGTGATCCGTCATATCGGCATCGTCGGTGAATGCAACATCCAGTATGCACTGGACCCGGAATCAGAAAATTATCGCGTGATCGAAGTAAATGCCCGTCTGTCGCGTTCCAGTGCCCTGGCCTCAAAAGCTACCGGCTATCCCCTGGCTTTTGTGGCAGCTAAACTGGCAGCAGGCTATGGTCTTCATCAACTGAAAAATGCCGTTACCAAGACGACTACGGCCTTCTTCGAACCCGCCCTCGATTATATCGTTTGCAAGATCCCCCGCTGGGACCTCAACAAATTCGAAGGAGTCTCCCACCATATCGGCAGCAGCATGAAGAGTGTGGGAGAGGTTATGGCCATCGGTCGCACCTTTGAAGAAGCCATTCAGAAAGGATTGCGTATGATCGGTCAGGGCATGCACGGTTTTGTCGGGAACCACCTCCGTTTCGACCATATCGAAAAAGAACTGGCCGAGCCCACGGACATGCGTATTTTCGTCATTGCGGAGGCTTTTGAAAAAGGATTATCCGTAGAACAAATCCACAAACTCACCAAAATAGACAAGTGGTTCCTGTATAAGCTGGAAAATATTATCACCCTGAAAAAGGAACTGGAAGCAACTCCATCGCTGGAGGCACTGGACAACGATAAACTGCATGAAGCCAAGATCCAGGGGTTCTCCGATTTCCAAATCGCCCGTTTTGTCACCGCTCCTGCTCCCGAACGGATGGAGGAAAGCCTCCTGCAGGTACGCACATACCGGAAAAACAAGAACATTGTCCCGTATGTGAAACAAATAGACACACTGGCAGCAGAGTATCCGGCCCGGACAAATTACCTGTACATGACTTACAGTGCCCGGGAGCATGATATTGCGTTCTATGACGATAAAAAATCCGTCATCGTCCTGGGGTCAGGAGCGTACCGCATCGGCAGCAGTGTCGAGTTCGACTGGTGCGGCGTCAGCGCTTTGCATACTGTGGAAGAAAAGGGGTACCGTTCGGTCATTATCAATTACAACCCTGAAACGGTAAGTACCGATTATGATATTTCCGACCGGCTTTATTTTGACGAGCTCTCTCTGGAACGCACGCTGGACATCATTGATCTTGAACAACCTCACGGAGTCATTGTCTCCACCGGCGGACAAATTCCCAATAACCTGGCTATGCGCCTGCACAGCCAGAAGGTGAAGGTACTGGGCACCTCTCCGGTCTCTATCGACCGGGCCGAAAACCGCCATAAGTTTTCCTCCATGCTCGACACGCTGGGGGTGGATCAGCCGCAATGGAAAGAGCTCACCAGCATGAGTGATATCCAGGAGTTTGTAGAAAGGATAGGGTTCCCCGTACTAATACGTCCTTCCTACGTACTCTCGGGGGCAGCCATGAATGTGGTCTCCAACCCGGAAGAACTGGAACATTTTCTGAAACTGGCTGCTGAAGTCTCCAAACAATATCCGGTTGTAGTTTCCGAGTTCATTCAGGAAGCCAAAGAAATAGAGATCGATGCCGTAGCACGCCACGGAACCCTTATCACTTATGCTATCTCCGAACATGTGGAGTTTGCCGGTGTCCACTCCGGGGATGCCACCATGGTCTTTCCCCCGCAAAAAATCTATCTGGAGACCATACGCCGCATCAAGCGGATCACCCGTGAGATCGCTCGCGAACTGAACATCTCGGGCCCTTTTAATATCCAGTTTCTGGCCAAAGACAACCAGATCAAAGTGATCGAATGTAACCTGCGGGCTTCCAGAAGCATGCCTTTTGTATCAAAGGTGTTGAAAGTGAATCTTATAGACCTGGCCACCCGGATCATGCTGGACGAAGAGGTAGCACCTCTGGAAAAATCTATCTTCGATCTGGATTATGTGGGGGTCAAAGCCCCGCAGTTCTCTTTCTCACGCCTGCAACTGGCCGACCCGGTACTGGGCGTGGATATGTCTTCCACCGGAGAGGTGGGATGTATCGGAGATGACTTCTATGAAGGAATACTGAAAGCTATGCTGTCGGTAGGATATCACATCCCACAGAAAAAAATCCTTCTGTCCACAGGCCCGGCCCGTTCAAAGGTGGAACTGATCAACAGCGCCCGGGCCTTACTTGCCAAGGGATATACCCTTTATGCTACGCGGGGCACCAAGAGATTTTATGATCAGTACGGCATTAAAACGAAACTGGCTTACTGGCCGGATGAAGAGAAACGTCCCAACACCCTGGACCTGATTCGCAACAGGGAGGTGGATCTTGTGGTCAATATCCCCAAAAACCTGTCTAAGGGAGAACTGGATAACGACTATATGATCCGGAGGAATGCCGTGGACTTCAACATCCCTCTTATCACCAACGCCCGTCTGGCCAGTGCTTTCATACTGGCTTTCTGCAAATACAAGCCCGAAGAAATCAGTATCCTGGCCTGGGATGAATATTAAACCCGTTTTACCATGATAACCATCAGACCTGGTACCCCAACTGATATCGAGACCATCGCCGGATTCCAGATAGCCATGGCCCTGGAAACAGAGAATCTGCAACTGGACGAACCTACGGTGCTGGCCGGCGTCAGGAATGTTTTTCACAAACCGGAACTGGGAAAATATTTCGTGGCCGAAAAAAACAAAGAGGTGGTCGCTTCGTTACTCATCACGTATGAGTGGAGTGACTGGCGCAACGGTACATTTTATTGGATACAATCGGTATATGTAAAACCGGAACACCGGGGCCGGGGGGTCTTCAAGGTCATGTATCTGCACATCAAAGAGATGGTGCTGACCGACGACAAGGTGTTCGGGATAAGGCTGTATGTGGATAAGAGCAACCACCGGGCCCGGCAAGTGTACGAAAAACTTCAGATGAACGGTGATCATTACGACCTCTACGAATGGATGAAATAATCCGTACCCTGTTTTTCTCTCCGCTGTTGCAGGGGACCCTCCTGCTGACTTTGTCTCTCTATGCCGGCATGATCCTGTGGTTTCTGAAAGGATGGATAAACCTGCCGGTTTTTGAAGAGATCTGCCGCCTTCCCGACGAAAAAATCTCTGTGATCATACCCTGCCGCAATGAACAGGAGAACCTGCCGGATCTGATACGTGCACTGACACACCAAAGTTATCCGGCCGCTTTGACGGAGATCTTCCTGGTGGACGATCATTCGACCGACCATACCGGTGAAATCATGGAACTGGCAGCCAAAGAGCATGCCCGTATCAAGACGCTCCGGAACCGGGGCAAAGGCAAAAAAGAAGCGCTGCTGACCGGCGCGGAGGCCTGTACTTCCTCCTGGATTTTCACCACCGACGCAGATGCCAGACCCGACCCGCACTGGCTCGCCGTGATGACGGCCTACCGGAAAAATACGAAGGCCGGTTTTGTAGCCGGACCGGTAAAGACCTTTCCGCAAAAAAAATTATTCTCCCGTTTCCGTGAACTGGAATTTTACAGTCTTATGGGTGCCGGAATGGGGGCTGCAGGTACCGGCCATCCTCTGTACTGCAATGGGGCCAATATGGCATATGATAAAAATCTGCTCTCCTTAACCTCCGATCCTCTTCACAAAAAAACCCCAAGCGGGGACGATGTTTTTCTTCTGCATACCGTCAAGCGGTATCAGCCGGAAAGCATACACTTTCTCAAATCCCGGAAAGCAACCGTAACATTCAGGGACAAAGCCGGACCCGGCATGTTTTTGCGACAACGCAGTCGTTGGGCCTCCAAAAGCCCGGCCTACCGAGACCGGGATACTCTTCTGACAGCAGGAATCGTTTTCCTGACAAACCTGATCATCGTATTTTCCATAACAGCCGGATTCCTCCGTCCGGCATGGTGGTTCTGGGCCCTTTTCTTTTATCTCATAAAAAGTATCCCGGATTTTTTGCTCCTTCACAGTGTAACCTCGTTTTACAATCGCCGGAATCTGATCCGGATCTTCCCCCTCGCACAACTGTTTTATCCTTTCTATATCACGGTCACGACCCTGGCAGGGATAAGCAGTTATCCTTTCAAAAAGAAAGGTTGGATGAAATAATCCCAGTTTGCGCAATAATAAGTATTTTGGGTGTTATACTGAAGAATTTGGAATATAAATGAAGGTTCATCCACAAGCTGGATAATTTTTACAAAAAACGGCATGATGCCAGATAGGCATTATTGTGATGAAGTTTGTTTTTTTGCCATTAGTGATATATTTATTTAAATATTTATTTAAATATGTCTTTAAATA
>JAGGWN010000013.1 GCA_021157415.1 Bacteroidales bacterium
ACGATTCTTGAGTTCTCTTATAAACATGATATAAACTTTGCAACACCCAAAGCTACAAAATTGATACTGATTATCAGTTATTTAAGTGGGTGTTGCAAAAAAGTGCGGAAAACAGGAAAGTAATTAATTACTCTTCGCCCGCTACCGACCTCAACAAAAACCTCACTCACACTGTGGGTGGGGTTTATTATTTCCCAGCCGACCCAAACTTGTTTGAGGGAGGATGGGAAATAATAAACCCCATTTTGCCAAAGGCAAAAGAGGTTTTTGTTGACGGGTGTACTCGGGGATTTTTTCAGGCCACCCACTCTCCGAGAAAGTTGATTTCAAACAGGTGTTATACGCCGCTGCGGATAATCCCCCGTTTTGAGTTACGGATGAAACCGAGGATCTCTTCCCTTTCCGCAGAGGGCTCATATTCTTTTTCTATGGATTCAAGTGCCTGAGATACGGTTAACCCTTTCAGATAGATGGTGCGGTAAATATCAAGTATTTCATTGATTTTTTCGACAGGAAAACCTCGCCGGCGGAGGCCTACAGAATTAACCCCCATATAACTGAGCGGATCACGGTCGGCTTTGACAAAAGGAGGTACATCTTTTCTCACCTTGGCTCCGCCACCCACCATCACATGGGCCCCGATGTGGACAAACTGATGTACCAAGGCTCCTCCGGCCAGTATAGCCCAGTCGTGCACTTTCACCTCACCGGCCAGGGAAGCATTGTTCACCAGAATACAATGGTTCCCTATCTCACAATCATGGGCAATATGCACGTAGGCCATCAGCAAGGTGTTGTTGCCCACAACGGTTTTCCAGGCTGCCTTGGTGCCACGGTTAATAGTAACAAACTCGCGCACGGTTGTATTATCTCCTATCTCCACTGTTGTGTTTTCGCCCTCAAACTTCAGATCCTGAGGAATAGCCGCAATCACGGCTCCCGGAAAAATACGGCAGTTTTTCCCGATACGTGCCCCTTTCATGATAGTCACATTGGGCCCTATCCAGGTACCTTCGCCTATTTGAACATCATCGGCAATCGAACTGAAAGATCCGACCGTAACGTTCGGCCCAATTTCGGCGTTGGGATGAATATCCGAAAATTCACTTATCATTTCATTGTTTTTTAATTATCTGCGCGGTAAGTTCTCCTTCCACCACCAACTTGTTTCCGACAAAAGCCTGGGCAAACACCGCAACTATACCGTGACGTATTGGTCCGGCCAATACAACTTTTGCGATGAGTGTATCACCGGGAACAACCTTGTTTTTAAACTTCACCTTGTCAATTTTCAGAAAATAGGTGGCATAATTTTTCGGATCAGGAACACTGTTCAATACCAGCATTCCCCCGACCTGAGCCATAAATTCCAGTTGTAATACTCCCGGCATCACAGGTTCCTCCGGGAAATGTCCCTGGAAAAATAATTCATCATAAGTAAGGTTCTTTAATCCTACCACACTGTCTTCATCCAGATGAATTATCTTATCTACCATCAGAAAAGGATAGCGATGAGGCAGTCTTTTCCGTACCTCCTGAACATCAAATACGGGTGGCACATTCGGATCATAAACAGGAATATCTTTCTGTGCCCTGGCTTTTTTAATAGCCTGCCGGATGATCCGGGCAAATTCGGTATTGGCTTTATGCCCGGGTCGTGTGGCCACGATCTTTCCTTTTACGGGTTGTCCCACCAGAGCAATATCTCCCATCAAATCAAGCAGTTTATGACGGGCGGGCTCATTAGGAAAATGTAATTCGACATTGCTCAATACACCCTCCGAATTGGCTTTGATATGCGGCTTGTTAAACAGGTCGGCGATCCGGTCTATTTCTTTCTGATCTACCTTCCTGTCCAGGATCACGATGGCATTATCCAGGTCTCCGCCCTTGATCTTGTTCTGTTTTTTCAGTCCTTCCAACTCATGAAAAAACACAAAGGTACGGGACATGGCAATCTCGGTTTCAAATTCTTTCCGGTTGTTTAATATGGCATATTGATTGCCCAGCACCTTTGAGTTATAATCAATCAAAACGTTGATGCTTAAATGATCATCCGGATAAATCATCAGGTCAACACCCCGTTCTTCATCCGAGTATGCAATTTTCTCTTTGACCACAAAATAATCACGGGGTTCTTTCAGTTCCACAATGCCGGCATTTTTTATAGCTTCCACGTACTTTATGGAACTTCCATCCATAATCGGAGCTTCGGGACCGTTTATTTCAATCAAAACATTATCCACGCGCATCCCGTTCAGGGCAGCCAGCACATGTTCGATGGTTGCCACCCTGGCTCCGTTTTGCTCCAGGGTGGTTCCCCGGACGGTTTCCACCACAAATTCAGCCAAAGCCTTGATGGTAGGTTGCTCCGGCAAGTCGGTACGTACAAAAACATATCCGTGATTGGCCGGTGCCGGCTTAAAGGTAAGGGTAACGTTGATTCCTGTATGTAATCCTTTCCCTGAAAGGGAAACTGCTTCTTGTAAAGTAGTTTGTTTCTCACTCATATTATTGTACAGTTTTTCTTAAAACGGGCGCAAGATACAAAAATTCAACAAAACGAAAATCAGACAATTACCACTCCCGGTTTCTTTTTCTGATAAAAACCACAGGAGCTTATTTTTGAGATAATTCCTCTACCTTTTTTTCCAGCTCCTTTATCTTTTGATAAATTTCGGGAAGTTGTTTTATGTAAAAGACCGACCTTTGAAATGCTCTAATAGGAACGGCAGGTATGCCCTCAAGGATCAGGTCTTTTTCTTTTACCGTAGTATGAACGCCTGATTTTGCAGCTATCTTAACGCCATCGGCAATTTCTCTATGACCACTGATGCCTACCTGTCCTCCGATCATACATCCTTTCCCGACTTTTGCCGATCCTGCGATACCCGTTAGGGCAGCTATTACGGTATTATCCCCTAACACCACATTATGAGCTATCTGAATCAGATTGTCCAACTTTACTCCCTTTTTGATCAGGGTACGTCCCATGGTAGCCCGGTCGACGGTGGTGTTGGCACCTATCTCCACATTATCCTCCAGTTCCACAATGCCGATTTGAGGAATTTTTTCATATTCATTATCAGCCGTAGGGGCAAAGCCAAATCCATCGGATCCGATCACACTGCCGGCATGCAGAATGCAGTTTTTCCCGATAATGGTATCATGATAAATCCGGACACCGGGATAGATAATAGTGCCTTCACCGACCTTCACGTTATCTCCAAGGTAAACATGAGGGTATATGCGGGCCTTATCCCCGATTTGCACGTTCTGTCCTGCATAAGCAAAAGGTCCGATATAAACGCCATGGCCGATCCGAACACTTTCTTCCAGAACTGCCAGGGAATGAATCCCTGCCGGTTTAGGTTTGTTTTGTTCTACCAATGTAAGCAACCGGGCCAGGGCTTCATAAGCATTATCTACTCGTATCAAGACTGGTCTCACAGGTTTTTCAGGCTTAAAATCCCTGTTTACAAGAACGGCGGAAGCCTCTGTCGTATAGACATATTTTGTGTAGGCCGGATTGGATAAAAAGGTAAGTTCCCCCGGCCGGGCTTCTTCAATTTTCCCAAAACCGGTCAGTACCCGGCTTCCGTCTCCTTCAACCTCTCCGTGCAGGTACTCTGCAATCATCTGAGCTGTGTACTCCATTTTATTTTTAATTATGATTATTAATTATTTGTATATTCCTTCGGATAACATAAAATATGTTTTTCCACTATTCGTGAAATAATATTCTGGTCCATAATCTCCGACACGGCAGTGATATCTTGTACGGAACCATCTTTCCTCAATATTTTTATCTGATGGTCCTTTGGAGAATAGGCAAAATTGCTGATTGTATTCGTAAAAACAAAAAATGCAGTCTCTGCTTCGCTAAATCCGTAATCTTTCATCATTTTCCGCCGGATTCTGCATTCCTTTTCTTCCTCAAAAGGATGGTCCTGTATCTCCACATGAAAAAGTTTCCTGTTGACAAGCCTTCTGCATAAATTGGAGAGTACCGGATCGGAAGACTCCGACCATACTTTGGCAGAAGTGATAATGTCATTGTCATCCAGCAACGAAAAACGATCCAATAGTTCCTTTCTTTCCCTGGCAGTAAGCGTCTCGACCTTTTTCTTCGGATACCGGTCATACAGAAAATAATGTAATGCCGGGGTAACAAACAGCTTTTCCCTGTTTTCTGCCAGTTGGCGGGCCCTTGCCAGGATCTTTAAGAGAAGTTGTTCGGCCGAAACCACCGTTTTATGAAAATAAACCTGCCAATACATAAGCCGCCGGGCCAACACAAATTTCTCAAGTGAATAAATACCTTTTTCTTCCACCACCAATTCTTCTTCCTGAACATACAACATTTTAATAATACGCTCCAGTCCGATAATTCCTTCCGAGACCCCGGTAAAATAACTGTCGCGTTGCAAATAATCCATTCTATCCATATCCAGCTGCCCTGATATCAATTGGTTGAAAAACTTCCGGGGATACCGGCCCTGAAAGATCTTTAATGCATCATCCAGCTGCCCGCCAAATTCCTGATTCAGTTGCTCCATAAACAGCAAAGACAATTGTTCATGAGAGAGTCCTTTGATAATGGTTTCTTCAAGCGCATGAGAAAACGGTCCGTGACCAATATCATGCAACAAAATAGCGACAGAAGCAGATAATGTCTCTTCTGCAGAAACAGGGACATCTTTCCCCTGCAACGACTGCAGGGCTTGCCCCATCAGATAGGAGGCCCCCAGACTGTGTTGAAACCTTGTGTGATTGGCTCCGGGATATACCAGATAGGTCAATCCCAATTGACGGATCCTGCGTAATCGCTGTACCCATGGATGCTCAAGCAAATCAAACAGCAATGAGGAAGTTACCGGGATGAACCCATACACCGGATCATTGATGATCTTTCTCTTGCGTTTGTCCATAAGTATCAAAACGGTTTAATGATCTGCAAAGATAACCTCTGTCAACCACCTTATCCGGTGCAAAATAGAACTTTTTTTCTTTATTTGTTGACAGAAAATGAATTATTTGTTTTTTCCGCAGAAATAGGTTATCTTTGCCTTCGAAATGAGGAGAATACTGGCAGGGGACATTGTCCCCTGTTTTATTAGCATAAGATGATCGGGAAAGAGAACATATTGAAAATAGTCAGGGAATATCCGGGAGGAGAAGACTTTTTTGTAGTGGATATCCGGATTTCCCCGTCGAACAGAGTCTCTGTTTTTGTCGACCGGATGGGGGGTGTTTCCATAGACGAATGTGCGAAAGTCTCCCGTTTCATCGAAAACCATCTCGACAGGGAAAAAGAAGATTTTGAGCTTATTGTCTCGTCGCCGGGGCTGGATGCTCCTTTTACGGTGTATGAACAATATCTTAAAAATATCGGGAAAAAGATAAAAATTCAATTGAAAAACGGAGAAACGCATCTGGGAAAACTGACCGCCATGGAAAACGATGCAATCACCCTGGAGGAACAGGTAAAAAAGAGGGAAAAACAGGGACAGGCAAAAAAAAACAAAAATAAGGAGATCAATATAAAAACGGCTGTATATCCCCTGACAGAAATAAAAACAGCTAAACCTGATATTGAAATAAAGTAAGATTATGGCAGCAATGAAAAAAACAGAAAGTGTGAATTTGTCAGACACCTTTTCAGAATTCAAGGAGCTGAAAAATATCGACCGTGCTACGATGATGAGTGTGCTGGAAGATGTTTTCAGGAGCATGTTGAAAAAAAAATATGATACGGATGAAAACTTTGATATCATCATCAACATTGACAAGGGAGATTTTGAGATCTGGAGAAACCGGGAGGTCGTAGAAGACGATCAGTTTGAGGATCCGGCCCGTCAAATCCCCCTTTCCGAAGCAAAAAAAATTGATGAAGACTATGAGGTGGGAGAAGAAGTGACCGATGAGGTTAAGCTAATTGATTTTGGCCGCAGGGCCATTCTTTCCCTCCGGCAAAACCTTACCTCACGGATCCTTGAGCTTGAGAAAAATAATGTTTTCAACAAATATAAGGATCGTGTCGGGGACATTGTGATTGGTGAAGTATATCAGATCTGGAAAAGAGAAACACTTGTCCTCGATGACGAAGGAAATGAACTTATCCTGCCCAAAAGCGAACAGATCCCTTCCGACTTTTTCCGGAAAGGAGACTCAGTACGTGCTGTGGTCATCAAAGTGGAGATGCGTAACAACAATCCGCTGATTATACTCTCAAGAACCTCTCCGGTATTTCTGGAACGTCTGTTCGAGCTGGAGGTTCCCGAAATCTTCGACGGCCTGATAACCATCAAGAAAATTGTTCGTATGCCGGGCGAAAGAGCCAAAGTAGCCGTCGAATCCTATGACGAACGTATTGACCCGGTGGGTGCCTGTGTCGGAATGAAAGGCTCCCGTATCCATGGGATCGTCAGAGAACTGAAGAATGAAAATATTGATGTGATTAATTACACAACCAACACCCAATTGTTTATACAACGAGCTTTGAGTCCTGCCAAGATCAGTTCCATCAAACTGAATGAAGAAGATAAAAAAGCAGAAGTATATCTTAAACCCAGCGAGGTCTCTTTGGCGATCGGTAAAGGAGGGCTGAATATACGATTAGCTAGTCAACTTACAGGCTATGAGATAGAGGTTTACCGCGAAACAGACGGAGAAGATGAGGACGTTAGCCTGGAAGAATTTGCCGACGAAATTGAAGCCTGGGTGCTGGATGAACTGAAAGCCATAGGCTGTGATACCGCCAAAAGCGTACTTGAACTATCCGATGAAGAACTGGTTAAAAGAACCGATCTGGAAGAAGAAACAATTAAAGATGTCAAGAAAATATTAAAGGAAGAATTTGAATAAAATGTGTATAAATGTTTTATGTTTATAGATAACTTCTATTTTTGCACATGTATTAACACGGGCTGATCGTTTATGGGAGAAGAAAAAAAAATAAGATTAAGTAAAGCTGCCAGAGAATTTAATGTAGGTCTTTCTACAATTATTGGATTTTTACATAAAAAAGGCTTTGATCTGGATTTAAACCCCAATTCCAAGATCTCGGGGGAAATCTATGAAATACTGGCCAATGAATACAGCTCTGAAGCCCGTGTTAAGAAAGAATCCGAAAAAGTTAAGCTTCATACACGGGAGCCACAGAAATCATCTATATCTATTAATGATATTGCTTCTGAAAAAAAGATTGAAGAGGAAAGTGATGAGGAGGAGCTGATCATTCAGGATCATAGTGCTGAAAAAGAAGATACTTTCAAAACCACCACTGAAGCCGAAGTAAAAAAAGAAGAACCCATTGCCAAACTTAAGGTTGTCGGAAAAATAGACCTGGAGGAAAAAAAGAAAAACAAACCTACAGCCAAAAAAGAAACTAAAGAAAAAGAAAAAAAGAAGAATAAGCCTTCAGCCAAGAAGAAAGAGGAAAAAGCAAAACCTGAGGAAGAAATCAAAAAAGAAAAATCCGCTGAAGTTCCCGTTCCCGAAAAAACAAGCAAAGAAGAACCTCCGGCTGTTTCCATTCCTGAAGAAGAGAGTGCAAAGGAAACCGAAGCAAAAGCTACGGAACCTGTTCAAGAAAAGAAAAAAACTGCAGAAGATGCTGATTTATACAAATCCAAAGTTGAACAGCTTGCAGGTCCGACAGTGGTCGGAAAGATCAATCTTCCCGTGGAAGAGCCCAAAAAGAAACCTGTAGCTTCTTCCAAGGCACCAGTGGCAGGCAACAGAAAAAAACGGAAACGGATACGAAAAAATAAAGAAAAAGTAAATCTTTCCGGTGATAAAGGTCGGAAAGACGTTAAAAAAGGCGGAAAAAAATCCCGTTATCCCCAACACGAGGTAAACGAAGAAGATGTACAGAAACAAATCAAGGAGACCCTAGCCCGTTTGACATCCAAGACAAAATCAAAAGCTTCCAAATACCGTCGTGAAAAAAGGGCTGCCATCAGCCATAAGCAACAGGAAGAAATCCAAAAGCTTAACGATGAAAAAAATGTATTAAAGGTGACCGAATTTGTTTCGGTTAACGAAATGGCCAATATGATGGATGTCCCTGTTACTGATGTTATTTCCACCTGCATGAACCTGGGACTCATCGTTTCCATCAACCAGCGCCTGGATGCAGAAACCATGTCCCTGGTTGCTGATGAGTTTGGTTATGATGTTGAGTTTGTCAGTGCTGATATTATTGACACGGTAAAAGAAACCGAAGACCGGGTTGAAGACTTGGTCCACAGACCTCCTATTGTCACGGTCATGGGACATGTAGACCATGGAAAAACAAAATTACTGGACTACATACGAAATACGAATGTAGTGGCCGGTGAAGCAGGAGGCATTACCCAGCACATCGGGGCATATGCCGTTAGCCTGAAAGACGGACAGAAAATAACTTTCCTTGATACACCGGGCCATGAAGCGTTTACCGCCATGCGTGCCCGGGGCGCTCAGATCACAGATATTGCCGTAATTGTCGTCGCCGCAGATGACGGAATCATGCCCCAGACCGTTGAAGCTATCAACCACGCTCAGGCAGCCGGTGTACCTATTGTCTTTGCAATCAATAAAATTGATAAACCGGATGCCAATCCTGAAAAGATCAAGGAAGAACTGGCCAATATGAATATCCTGGTGGAAGATTGGGGCGGTAAATACCAAAGCCAAGATATTTCTGCCAAACAGGGCCTCAATGTTGACCTTTTGTTGGAAAAAATATTGTTGGAAGCTGAGATGCTCGAACTGAAAGCCAACCCTCACAAACACGCTTCAGGAACTGTCATAG
This sequence comes from Bacteroidales bacterium, assembly GCA_021157415.1. Taxonomy (GTDB): domain Bacteria; phylum Bacteroidota; class Bacteroidia; order Bacteroidales; family VadinHA17; genus DRPN01. The sequence goes on from JAGGWN010000013.1 coordinate 8,801, forward strand.
AGTCCTCTCTAGACAAAGGAAGAGGTTATATAGCCACTATCCTGGTCAAAGAAGGAACCCTGAAAATGGGGGATATTGTTCTGGCAGGTATCCACTATGGCCACGTAAAAGCTTTATTCAACGAGCGAGGCAAGAAAATAGAAGAAGCCGGTCCGTCAATGCCGGCATTGATTCTTGGCCTGAACGGAGCTCCTCAGGCAGGGGACAAGTTCAATGTCATGGAAAGTGATAAGGAAGCCAAGGAGATCGCATTGAAAAGAAGCCAGTTGCAAAGAGAACAGGGATTAAGAGCCCAAAAACATATTACACTGGATGAAATCGGACGCAGAATTGCCATTGGCAATTTCCAGGAATTAAATGTTGTCATCAAAGGAGATGTGGACGGATCGGTGGAAGTGCTCTCGGATGCTCTGACTAAACTGTCCACGGAAGAGATACAGGTCAATGTGATCCATAAGGCAGTGGGACAGATCACCGAATCGGATATTCTGCTGGCTGCCGCTTCCAATGCCATTGTGATAGGCTTCCAGGTAAGACCTTCTGCAAATGCCCGGAAACTGGCTGAAAAAGAAGAAATAGATATACGTCTTTACTCCATTATCTACGATGCTATCGAAGAACTGAAAGCAGCCATGGAAGGAATGTTGACGCCGGAAATAAAAGAAGAAATCACAGGAACCCTCCAGGTAAGGGAAATATTCAAAATAAACAAAGTCGGCACGATCGCCGGTTGTGTCGTTACCGAAGGAAAGATCTTCCGGAAATCCAAAATACATGTGATCCGGGACGGTATCGTTATATATACCGGCGAACTGGAATCTCTGAAACGCTTCAAAGAAGACGTGAAAGAAGTTGTAAGCGGACAGGATTGCGGGCTTAATATTCAGAACTTTAACGATATCAAAGTGGGCGATACCATTGAAGCTTTTGAAGAAACTGAAATAAAAAAGACCTTATAGGGCTTGCTCAGAGAATAAAAAAGGCCTGCTTGTGCAGGCCTTTTTTATTTCAACACTTCATGCTCAGGCATTGATCATTTTCTGATAAGCTTCCACATCCATCAAATCATCCAGTTCGGCCGGATTTGACATTTTTACCTTAATCATCCAGCCTTCGCCATAAGGATCTTCATTAACAACTTCAGGAGTGTCTGACAACACGGGATTGGATTCCAGTATTTCTCCGGATACAGGTAAAAACACATCGGAAACCGTCTTTACAGCTTCCACCGTTCCGAAGGTTTCCCCTTTATTCAGGGAGTCACCAACGGTCTCAATTTCGACAAAGACAATATCCCCCAATTCGCCCTGTGCATAATCGGTAATACCGACCCAGGCCACATCATCTTCTACACGGACCCATTCATGATCCTTTGTATACTTCAGATTATCAGGTATGTTCATGTTTATAAGGTTTGAGTGTTATTATTTTATACGCTCAAAAATAGAATTTTTTTTACAGAAAAAAAATGAACTTCTATCTCTCTTCCCAAATTTAAATATATGTTGTTTCTAAATCACTGCACCAAAGTAAATCTCAGGCTGATCCCGAAATTGGTATTGGCAGTTTTAAAAGTCAGGGCTACAAAAGGATCATTGACGATGCGGTCAAAGAAGAGTCGCAGATTAAATTTGTCACTCAACATATAATCAGCAGTTAGTTTCAGGGTAATGATCCTTTGTCCGGCCGTCGGGATATTGGTTTCTTCCACCAGTTTGCGCATAATGGTTTTATTATCCCGTATGCTCAGATCTGCCCGCAGGTTAAGATCGCTTTTCAGCTCTTTCTGCTGGCCGCCTGTCCGGACATTAAAGGTGACATTGTCAAAGCGATATCCTGTTCCTACAACAATTTCATCATTATGAACCTCCGTCAGTTGGTTATTGTTTAAACTCAATGCCAGATTCCTGGATTTTTTAAATGCCAGTTTGGAAGAAATGCCGTTTTTCCAAACCACATCTATGCCCAGCAAAGGAGCAAACTGCTCTGTAATGGAAACAGTATTGACCTGATATTGTGGTATAAAATTAGATTCCATATCTCTGACCCAGTTCAAACCGCTCTCATCTTCGAGAAAATTCAGGTCCGTCTGATAAGAAGCAATATTGTAGGTCGAACGATAGGAATGGGTAATATTTGCTGACCGCAGAAATGATTTAAAAGCCCGGATGCGGTTGAAGATATCTATCACGACCCGCCAGTTAGGAAGTATCTGGGCAATGGAGGGTAGGGTGTTTAGGGATATATGCCAGGGGTCCATTTTTGCATATGCCGCCAGAAAAGCAGGCATCAGCACTTCCTGACTGGTCATGGCATAACCGTTTTTGTAACCGGTCTGTAACGGGAATCCTGTTTCCGGATCAGTATCCGGATCATAGTCCGGATCCTTTCTGTGACGATTTTCTGCCAGTCGTTTGGAGATGATTTGTGTATATTCCTTAAACCGGTCAAAATTGGCCGAAACATAATTCCCCTCAGCATCTTTCCGGATTTTCTCGAACATGGTTCCCATGGTAATATACGTCATCGAGAAGTTGCCCGTTTCCACAAGGTTGCTGAAATCATACTTCTGCCCGGTATCGTTGAACTTATAATATTCATTAAGGTTTCTGGAGAATCTTCTGTTGGCAATAATATCCACCCGGATCCCCTTAAAGGGTTCAAAGGTACTACGGAAATTGAAATTTTCCGTATGGGTCATGATGTAAGGATTGTTAATTAATGAGTCTGTCGTCAACCAGTTTTTCTCAGCGCTTTTGTACAGAAAATTATGATCTTGCCAACCCAGCACAAACGGCCACCCGGGAGCCAGGTCATCTCCTATTCTGTTGAGGCCCATGACTTTTGTCCGAGGCATATATCCCGGTAATAAAGTCCCTTCGTTCTGGGAAAAAGAAAGATTTACATTTTTTATACCCATTACCACCCCGGCCAGAGTCTCTCCCGCAATAATAAGATAGTTCTCATTGACATTTTTAGTCCCTTCTATAACCACCTTTACGTTTTTATGATCTTCATCGGCAGTAAAAACGATTTTGTCGGGATTCACTACCTTGTACTTGCCTTTGATCTCCTTTCCGTTTTCATCATAGGCTGTAACCTTGGTAATATCTTCTGTCTTCAGTTTATGAAGTATCGTTCGTGACCGCCCTCCTTTCAGTCTTATCCTTCCGGAAGTGAACGAGACCTTCTTTTTCTTGGGAGGGGGTTTCTTCCCGCTGGCTCTCCGGGCATTATCCTGATTAATCTTCTTCAAAATTCCCACCTTGTCATACAGATTTTTCATGTTGAACTGTCCGCTCAACTGGGTATTGTTGGAATTTTGTATCGTATTGCCCAGATGGATATTCATCGAATCGGGATAAACAGGACCAACCAGCCAGTCGTATTTAAGATTGTAACGGGCTGTAGCTGTAATCCAACTAAGCAAGGGGAGCTTGTTGATGGGGATGGTATAGGAAGCATTGATCATATGGAAATAATGTGTATTTCTCCCCCCTTGTTTAAGGTTCACCCACACAGAATCTTTCCAGCGTTCATATTCATCAGCATATCTTTCTTTGTCAACCCCTCCCAGCGGTTCATCAATACGGGCAATGTTCCCTGCAGAAAAATCCAGCCGCAACGCTCTGGTAAGATCCCATTTAACATCATAGTTGCGGTGCCAGAGAAAATCCTTCCGGAAGGTAGGGGCAATTTTCAGATAAGGAATAGCGATGTTCCTCGTTTTTACTTCATTGTAATATCTGTCGAGATCGGTTCTGAAAGATATATGCTTGGGCATATAGTAAAAATTAAAGTCCCGTAATAACCGGAATACCGGCGATCGCAGGATCTTCATCTTGCGCAGGGGCGCTATGTTTTTAGGTTGTGTATTAAATATATAGGACAAGCCCCCCCGGTAATTTTTCTCCAGATTGATCACCGTTTTCACATCCCTGTGGTACAGCTCACTGTAGGCAAAATTGAAAGAGAGATTGGAAGGGCTGTAGATCCTGGGTTTTTTCGTAACAGGACCTATTCCCACATTGGTCAGATTAATGCTTTTCCTGCTGCTGTAATCCTGTGAGAAATGAAGGATTGAGTCCTTCTCTGCCCGGGTCTCGGCATGGGCCAGAGCCGATTTAAGCGGAATATCCGGATCCATGGGGTTGTATTCAGGATTGATACGGGTCTCGGAATACCCAAAGAACAAGGGTATCCGCACCCTGGCATTTTTAGGGAAGAATTTTCCCAGTTCAAGATTCGTAGATACGTCATACCTGATCACCTCCTCCTGGCTGCGCTGAGCCACTTTCTTTTCAATGCTTCCAAAGCCGGGTTTACTGGTAAAACCAGCTATGTCCACGGTGCCCAGATCTGCCAGCCGGGCCTGGAGGCGTGCATTGGCCGCCCATCCTCCTTTTTCATCAAAGTCGGACAATCGTAACTCATCGCACCATACCTCCACCGATTTGGGTATTCCGTCATCGTTGAGATAATGATTATTCTGCAAAGGGTTACGTATGCCGATCAGGATGGTACGTATATTACTGAAGTTAGGGTTTCCTGCCACTTTAATCACCCTGCCATTCTCAATCCTTTTAGTATAAACATCACGCATTTCCAAGCCTGTTTGTCGCTTGTGTAAGGCTACATTTCTCTCTTGCTTCAACTCCTGGAACAATTCCAGAGGGATAATCATCCTGTTGTCCTCAGGCCATACGATCTGCCTGTCGCCAACAAGATCATTGTTATACTTACCCGGCGGTGTAACCTTCATGGGTACTTCATATTCGTAATAGTTATCCCGGTAATCGGTTCCCAGACGAATGAATACCGTCACCTCATCATCCTGCAACGGAATGCCGGGCAGTGCTTCAGCATGAACCTCCATCCTGACCGTTTTATACTTCCGCAAGTCAAGACTCACATTCTTATAAATAGCCCGGGCATCTCCGTCTTCCAGGTTTTTTACTTTCATCAGTATCGACTGCTCGTTTAACTGGCGCAACTGAGGATTGGTCGGGTCAATCACCCGGTCAATGCCCGGAGGCAACACATAGTTTACCGGCTGTTTGCTGCTGTTCTCTTCAATGTTTACGGCAGAAACCACAAACTCCCCGCTTTCCTGTTGCGGTGTATTGATCCTCTCCCCTCCCTGAAGCAGGGAGTTGTAATAGTTCCTCCACTCTCCCCGTACCAGGTTAAATGTAGCAAAACGCAGGATAGTTTCCTTGTTGAATCCACGCATGAACAGACGCATGAACCGTATGGATTTAAAGTCCTGCATATCCCCTACAACACGATTATATTCTCTGATGGGTATTTTAAACTGATACCAATTTACAGACGATTCGTCTCCATTGGCCAAGGTAACGGTACTGGTCACCTTGTCGGTGATAAAGTTGTTTCCCACCTTCAGGTCCGAAGGCCGCAGGCTCACGTGATACTGGTAATATCTTTCCGTTTCACTCAGGGTGTTGTCCCTGTTGATATCTTCCACATCCGGCAGGGTAGACCCTGTGGTCGGATAAGGTTCTTTTGACATCTCGGCCGTCGGAGAGTTTCCTTCCAACCCGTTGTATGCCTTATATCTCTCCAATATTCCAAGCCGCTCCTGGTCATAATCGCTGCCCCGGTAGTAATGAAAATCATCCCTGGAAGGGTCTTTCAGCAAATCCTGGTAAGCCTCGGGGGTCAGGATGCTTTTCATAGAGTCCAGGTAGGCGGCAAAGAAAGAATCTTCATCCGTATCCCCCAATCCATCCATTCCTACATCCTGGTATTTGCGGGCATTGAGATCATTGTCAAAAGCATTCACCAGCGACTGATTTACCGGTACACGACCCCAGATGGTAGTATCCACATCCTGTACTACCGGAGAGGTGGGCAAACCGTTCTCAAAACTCTTTCGTGAATCCCGCAGAATATCTTCTGAGACATCCCCCAGGTCCAGATACAGATCCCCGCCGTAATTGTCCGGCATCTCCACAAACGGGTCCATCAGCCAGAATTCTATATACTGTACATTGGCCGATTCAAAATCACTGGTAGGCACCTCCCGCATGATCCCCCCCCAACGGTTCACCGGATCTTTCAATTTCCCGTCAGGATCAACCCCCGCCGAATAGGCGGAAGCCGTAACATCATAATTATAAGGTCCTTTTTCATCGGGATAAAAGGCCAGGTTCAGTACGGCAATGTTCGTAGGAATGCCTGTGGGATTTTCGCGATTTGGAAATAATTCTTTTTCAAACACTTCCCGAACATAGTGACTGGACTGATAATCCGGATCTTTCTTCATGTAATCCGGCGTATTGATATTGTTCCGAAGAAACAAAGGATCAATCACATACCAGGCCAGCCTGGCCCGGTTTACGCCGTAGTATCTGTTGTTATTCAGTTGTGCTTCCGGAAACAGATCATTTTGACCCTGGGGCGTACTGGCAAGCACCCAGGCATTAAAGGCCTTCAGGTCAATGGTCGTAGTACTCCCTTCAAAGTCGTCAATGTAAGAAGTCCCCGTTTTGTGGATGGCTTTTGAATGGCCCGGGATCATCTGGGCAAACTCTCCGGTAAAATCAATGGAAGAAGGAGCCTTGGTCTGAACAAAAGGCAGCCAGTCAACCATGCGGGTAAGCAAACGCGATTCGCTATGATACGTGCCATCCAACCCCAGCATGGTATTGGAAATCGGTTCATCTCCGATATTCACTTTCTGGGTCAGCGGCCGTTCGGTCAGGTTCAATACCGTACCGCCAATGTGAAAATCATCATTGATCTTATAATCAAGATGTGTCCCCAGCAGGGTTTTGGTCTGCAGGTTGAACAACTGATTGCTCTCTAACTGCACCTTGATGGGTGTCTGAGACTCCAGCAACCCCTGATTGATGATTTTCACCGTCCCCAGATTGTAATCCACCGTATAATCCACGTTCTCTTTTAATTGAATCCCGCCGGCCGTAACTTTCACCGATCCTTTGGGTACATTCATAGCATTTAGCTGGATCTCCGAACTGGAAGTCGAAGAATAACTTCCCACGATCTTAAACTTGTTTTTCTCTGCTACCTGCCTGGCTTTCACTAACGTCGAATCATAGAGTTCCTGAAAGACATACCTGTCGGCAATGGCATCATCCCCTATTTTCTTCCGCAGATAACTGCCGAAAGGTTCCAATACCGGAAAAATCACCCTCCCTTTGGCAGGGTTTATGGTAATCCCGGGGAGGAAGTCAAAATAACCGTCCGGATATGGTTCGTTCTGGGAGTTCAGGTTATCCAGATTCAGAACTTTTATTAATACTTCTTTGGATATCTTGCCTTCCGGGATATAATTAATATCATTTCCTGTTTTATCATCATGATACAGCACATGAAGCTGAAAATCCCGCCGATTGATCTGATAAGCCCCCAGGGCATAGATATTCTTCATCATCAGTTTCCAGGTAGGCAATTTGGGAGAGAGATTGGTTCCTTTCAGTAGTTTCAGTACCAGAGCATCCGGAGCACTCACGTCACTGGAGAATTCCCCCACCTTATACACTTTCCCATTGACCGTGTATTCATAAGCTACTGCCAGCACCTCATCCGCATTCAGAGCCGCATTGAGAGAAATAAAACCCAATTGTTTGTTCACCGTATATTCCCTTTCAGTCAGTCTCCTCGCATTTTCAATTTTCTCAAAATCCCTTCCGATGATAAAATCGGGCTTTAGAGGCTCGAGGGTATTGGTAACCTGACTGATATCACGAATTCCACTGTAGGTAGAGGTCATCTGGTCATAAAGACCGTTCAGTTCATTATAGACATAAGGTCCCTGACCTGTCTGGCCGAATGCCGGTACCGGATTATATATATTTTGCTGCTCTTCCCCCAGGTCCATAAAAGCCACCACATTTCTTGAGTTCTCAAAACGATTGGTCTTGTTGGTAACCCACACTTCAATTCGCTGGATCGCTACGCCGGTATTAATCACCGGCAGGTGGGCCAGGGCCTCATCATAATGATCCCGGAAAAACTGCGAGAGAAAAAAGTGCTTATTCGCCTCATAATGGTCTGCTTCCACCTCATAATCCTGGATCTGAGCACCCCCTTTTACATCAATCTCGGAAGTCTGCCCTTTTTGCTGTGAAAAAACAGCACTGACGGTAAGTTTCCCAAACTGTAAATCCGTCTTCAGTCCGAAAAGACTCTGACTTCCTGTGATCAGTGTCCCGGTAAGAGGGAAATTTATATTACCGGCTTCAATCTTCTTGATGATCTCATCTTCCTTCCCTGTATATTCGAGTTTGGTCTGGTTCTCAAAATCAAACGTAGCCTCCGTATTATAATTAATGCCCAGCTTCAGTTTATCCCCAACAGTTCCGGCGACGTTCATCTGTATCTTTTCCTTGAAGTCAAAGGTAGTCACCTTTCGTAACTTCTCAGACAAGGCCGGGTTATCAATGCGTGATGTATTAGCTCCAAATATCAGCTCGGCTGATCCTTGCGGAATAATATTCACGGTATTGCTCCCGAACACCCGGTCGAAAGCTTCTCCTCCGACATACAGTTTGGGAATAAGTGATCGCCGGTAGCTGTCGCCGTTACCATGGGCTTTCTGTGTCCAGTACTGCCTCACCGCCTGATCATATTGCCATTTTCGGAATTCCTCCTGGCTCATCACATAAGGAAGGCGGTAATTAAAGTTGTTCCCTATTTTTTCGTAGATTATGTATTCATTGGTCTTCGGATCATATTCAATACTCCGCTGTATGTTGGAGGGGAGCTGCAGGTACAATCCCGACGAGCCTTCCTGCAACAAGGGATTGCCCGGATAATCATGAAAAGGATAGTGCAGCAAGGGGGTCTGTGCGTGGGAAGCAGAATCCGCTCCGGCATTGTTCACCTGGGCCCATACGGATTTCCCCTGCAAAAAAAACAGTAACCCGGAAAACAACAGAATAGCATATATCTTTCTATTATCCAAAAGGGACCAGATTTGAAAATCCTTATAATATCTTCAAAGCTTCCTTAATAATCTCTTCCACCGCCAAACCGGGATCCCCGGCGATAATTTTTTCAATTGTTTTTTTCACCAGTGCTTTCGGGAATCCCAATGTTACCAAAGCAGATAACGATTCTTCTACGTTGCTATTGCCCGGCAGAGACAAAAATTCTTCCTCTCCCGATATTTTTCCCACTTTATCTTTCAGGTCAACAATCACCCGCTGTGCTGTTTTCCCCCCTATCCCTTTTATTCCCTGCAATACGGGCACATTCTCCGTAACAATGGCTTGTATCACTTCCGCAGGCGTCAGAGAAGACAGAATCAACCGGGCAGTATTGACACCTATACCAGATACAGTAACCAACATACGGAACATCTCCCGTTCTTTTTTATCTGCAAACCCGTACAAAAGGTGAGCATCTTCACGAATCACCTGTTGTATATACAATCTGGCCTCGGCACGTTCCTTAAGGGAAGTAAAAGTGTATAATGAAATATGAATATAATATCCGACGTTCCCACTTTCAAGAACCACATTGGCTGGTGTCAGTTCTACAATTTTCCCCTGAATATAGTCAAACATTCTGTCTTTGGGTTAGGTTGATTTTACTACGATTAACAACTGTTGTCTATTCTTTGGCCTGATAATTGGTTTGTAAAGGGTCTGAGGTTATTTCCCTGTATAGCTCCCTGTTTCTGTAAATATCCAGAGCCAGGTACAGAGCTTGCCGGAACGACTCCGTGGAAGCTTCTCCCTTACCGGCCAGATGATAGGCTGTACCATGTGCCGGAGATGTTCTCACCACCGGCAGACCGGCGGTAAAGTTCACCCCTTCTTCAAAATAGATGGCTTTGAAAGGAGCCAGTCCCTGGTCGTGGTACATCGCCAATACAGCATCAAAGTTTTTATAGTCGGCGGCACCGAAAAAACCATCTGCAGGATAGGGCCCGAACACAAGAATGTTATCTTTCTCCCTGGCTTTTTTTATGGCCGGCATGATTATGTCCTCTTCTTCCTTTCCCAGCAGACCTTCTTCGCCGGAATGAGGATTCAGGCCCAGCACCGCAATTTTCGGGCTCCTGATCCTGAAATCCTGCACCATGGTCTTGTGCATAATCTGAATCCTGGAATACACCTTTCCTTCATCAATAGATGCCGCCACCTCCGACAAAGGAATGTGCCCGGTCACCACACCAATACGCAAAAGCTCTCCCACCAGTAACATCAGGCTGTCTCCTTTTGCCCCAAAAGACTCTTCAATATATTCGGTATGACCGGGAAAAGGAAACTCTTCGGAATGGATGGTACTCTTATTGATGGGAGCGGTCACCAGCACATCTATCAAATTATCCTGCAGATCTGCAATGGCATGTTTCAGGCTGGCCAGGGCTGCTTCGCCGGCCTCGCGCGTGGGTTTGCCCAGATCCACCCTGATATCATCGCTGACACAATTGATTATGTTCACTCTTTTGGGATTGGCTTCAGCGGCCGATTTAATATGGTTCATACTGAAGTTTGAGATATCCAACACTTTACGATGATAGGCCGCCACTTTGGGAGAACCGTACACAATAGGAACACACAACTCATGAATCCGTGAATCAAGCAAGGTTTTGATGATGATCTCATAACTGATCCCGTTGATGTCTCCCTGTGTAATACCTACTTTTATTTTCTTATCTGACATAATATTCTGATAATTTCGGTTGAAAATATTTCCCGGCTTTCATAACCGGCATTTGCTTTTGATAAAATCATACAACAGTCTTACCCCGGTACCCGTGGCGCCTTTGCCCTGCCAGGAATTTTCTTCCCGTACAAAAGCCGGCCCGGCAATATCCAGATGAATATAAGGATAATCGGTAAAATGTTCCAGGAATTTACCCGCAGTAATCGCTCCGGCTTCCCTTCCGCCAATGTTTTTCAGATCGGCTATGTCCGATTTCAACAATGCTTTATATTCTTCCCAGAAAGGAAAACGCACCACTCTTTCATGCACTTCTTCTCCGCTTTTTACCAGTACCGAAAATTCTTCTTCGGGAGCTGTACCCATGCCTACGATACCATATTTACCAATAGCTATGGCGGCTGCACCGGTAAGTGTAGATAGTTCAATGACCAGCTCAGGGGCATACTGTTTTGCATAAGCAAGAGCATCTGCCAGGATCATACGGCCTTCGGCATCTGTATTAAGCACTTCAACGGTGGTTCCGTCATACATGGTGATTACATCCCCCGGAGCATAGGCATTGCCATCAGGACGGTTGTCCGTAGCGGGGACCAGCCCGATAACATGGCAGGGGATCTTATTTCGTGCCAGGGCATATATGGCCGCTCCCACGGCAGCAGCGCCGGCCATATCCGATTTCATCGTATCCATGCTGTCTTTGGTAGGCTTCAGGCTTAATCCTCCCGTATCAAAAACCACCCCTTTCCCCACCAACACCACCGGTTTTTTGTTCACGGCATGCTCCGGTTTCCACTCCATAATCGTAAATGTCGGCGGATCTATGCTCCCCCGGTTTACAGCAAGCAGGCCTCCCATACGTAATGATTCGATTTTTTGCTTGTGAAAAACCTCAACGCGGAAACCCGCTTTCTTCCCCATCCTCTGAAAAGCCTCTGACAAACGCACTGCATTTAACCATGATACCGGCTCATTCACAAGGTCACGGGCATATCTGACGGCACATATCACCCCGGCCAGTTCCGAAAGATCATCTTCCGATAATTGTTCAGAAATCAGTATGATATTCTCCGGACCAACATAGTCTTTCTTTTCGTTTTTCCCGGTAAGATATTTATCAAACCGGTAAGCACTCAATGCCAGCCCTTCCAAAAAAGCTAAAACAAAAGAGCCGTTCTTTAACCGGTCAGCCACCTGCAAATCCGTTTCATGGTAATCCCTGAAAAGTTTCACCAGCATGTAAGCCGCTTCCCGTAATTTTTCTTTTTTATGTACGTCACTTCCCCGATCATCCAGGAGGACTAAATACAAACGGTAATCAAGCCGGTTCAGCATAGCGACTCTTTTCTCCCCTGACAACTGGCTTTCCGAAAACGATCTTTCCTTGGGCTTTAACCCCAGGGTTGCAATATCTTCTTTTCCCTCAAGAAGATATATGGTTGATAGGCCTTCCTCCGGCCGCTCTGCTTGAACTATCTTTAATGGTGTCATTTTTTTTCAATTTGTTTGCTATGCAAATGTAAAAAAAAAGCCACTCCTTCTGACTCCGGAGCGGCAATAAAGCAGCTAAAAAAAATAAAACCTTCTCTCCCGGCCCTTATTGGTTGGGATAGATTTTTAAAGTATACAGTATACTCTCGACCTGTCGTAGCAGTTCTCTTTTTTTATTCCCCGGGGCATACACATATCCTTCCACAGTGACTACCCTGCCCCGGTATTTGTCAACCGTGGATACGCTTACAAACGGCCCTCCCATAAAACCATTCTCCAGCTTCCAGAGCCCACGCAGTTGCGTGTAATACTGCCCGTTTCTTTTAAATGCCCGGAACTTAGGAGGCAGAATGGTTTCAGTAGTCATATAAGTCCCTTCTATCTGTCCGTGTACATACTTGCGTAACATACGGTTTCTGACCTTTATCAGGTTATCCCTGGTAAAAACGTCTTCGCTGGTATAAGGATAGAAATAGATCAATATCCCCTGGCTGGTGGTTGGTGTCTCGCTGCTGATCCAGACAAAATTGGATGAATCGACATCCATCGTATAACCTTTGGGAATATCCACAGTGATATGATATTTTTCTTTCAGTTTCTTATATACATCCCCCTCGAGATATTTTTTGTAGTAACCGATGATTCTGGTTCTTTCGATCTCATTAATCCGGTTAACCAAAGAGTCTCCGGTATCTTCCACCAGTTTCACGAATGACGGCACATCCGGTGCCTGCAGCTCCATGATAAGCTGTGGCGTGGCCCACCGGTTATGTTCTATCACGATCCTGGCTTTCGGATACTTTTTCTTGTCAATTTTCATGAACAGGATGTTCCGGTGGGTCTGGAACATCTTATCAAAATTAGCCGGAGTAACATGTATCACATTGAACATGGGCTCCGGCTGAGGGAGATAAGGCATTTCCTGGGTAAGCACTCCTTCCAGGGTATCACCCGCAGGGCTGTTCCACAGATAATCAGGTGCTACCACCAATACCTCCCCGGCCGATCCGGAGATTTTAGGCTTAAGTGTTTCATTATCAGTCTTGCATCCAAAACTCATCAATAGGATTACCCCAAGATATAATGCCACTTTTTTCATACTCTTTGGTTTTAGCTGTCATCCGCCTCCCCCAAAACAAAAATCATGCCTTAAATATCCTTTCCCCCCACTATGGCAAGGATATCCATGAAATTTCAGGAAAGATCTTTTACTCTATTTAACACAACCGTCAGAATCAGGATTCTTTCGATTTGGCATCATTGCTTCCACCTTGTGTTTCAGATTCCTCTTTGGTAGCTTTCTTAAATTCTTTCATGCCCTGACCTAACCCCCTCATCAATTCGGGAATTTTTCTTCCTCCAAAAAGCAAGAGCAAAACCAGAACAATAAGAACAATTTCTGTCGGCCCAAACATCCCCGCTAAAACAAAACTTTCCATCATGACTTTTATCTTTTAGGTTTTATTTAACAAACAAAGTTACTGATTATTTCTATAAATCTTACGAACGGTTCTTTATTTATGAAATAACTTAATAATATCATTTCCGTTGGCATACACCAACAACGCCAGGAGAAGGATCATCCCCAGAATCTGTGCATACTCCAGAAATTTATCCCCGGGTTTTCTGCCGGTGATCATCTCATACAACAAAAACAATACATGTCCTCCATCCAATCCCGGAATAGGAAGCAGATTCATAATTGCCAAAATAATGGAGAGAAAAGCCGTCAGGTTCCAGAAAGCATTCCAATCCCACACCGAAGGGAATATTTTACCGATGGTGATAAAGCCTCCCAATGATTCATAGGCTTTCATTTTGGGAGAAAAGATCAGCCTGATCTGTTTGAGGTAGTCCCGGGTGGTACGTATGCCCTTATGGATGCCCGCCGGGATAGACGCCCAGAAAGAATATTTTACTTTTTTATATTCAAATACTTTGGAAAAATCCGTAGAGACCCCAATCATTCCTTCCGGCGTAAGTTTCACAGGCACCTTCCATTGCTGAGATCCCCGCTCTACCGTAAGAGTCACCTGCTTTCCCTTGTGTTCCAGCAGATAATTCCTGAACTGATCATAATATTGAAACCGGAAACTGTCTACCGCCACAATCCTGTCATTCTTTCGTAAGCCAGCCTCCTTTCCCGGAGAGTCTTTTGTAAACCCCTGGATAATAAAGGGATTAAAAGGAAGTCGGGGCTGGATCACCAAGGACTTAGCCCTGATCAGCTTCGGAAAAACAGAATCCGGAATAACCACATTGATCATTTTCCCGTTGCGTTCTACCAGCAACTTCTTGCTGTGATCCAGAACAATGGTGGGAACGATCTGGGTAAACCCCTCTACTTTCTGAGAATCAATCGCAATGATCTTATCGCCGTTCTGCAAACCCATTTGCTGCCCAAGCGAATCGACCAGAATTCCGTATTTCACATTTTCATTAGGCAGATAGGTATCTCCCCAGACAAACATTACGGCAATATAGATAACAAAAGCCAGCAGGAAATTGACAAGGATCCCTCCCAGCATGATCAGTAAACGCTGCCAGGCCGGTTTGGAACGAAATTCCCAGGGCTGAGGCGGTTTCTTCAATTGCTCACGATCCATCGACTCGTCAATCATCCCGGCAATCTTCACGTAGCCGCCCAACGGCAACCAGCCAACGCCATATTCCGTTTCTCCTTTTTGAAACTTGAATAGCGAAAACCATGGATTGAAAAAGAGATAAAACTTCTCCACACGGGTCTTGAATAGTTTGGCAAACGTAAAATGACCCAGCTCATGCAAAATCACCAGGATAGATAAACTTAACAGCAACTGAGCCGTTTTGATCAATACAATCATTTTCTTTGGTTAAATTAGTTTTTCTGCTACGGTTCTCGCTTCACGATCGGTTTCTATCAGCTCCTCAAAAGAAGGCTCACGTAAAAAAGCCACTTGTCTCAGGGTTTTCTCTATCAGATCAGGCATATGACTAAATTTCATCTTTTTGGTCAAAAAAGCTTCTACCGCAATTTCATTGGCAGCATTGAGAATGCATGGCATATTTCCTCCTTCTTCAATAGCAGAATATGAAAGCGCAAGGTTACGAAATTTTTTTCGATCTGCCGGTAAAAATGTCAGTTCGGCAGGATGAGAAAAATCAAATCTTCCCCACGACGAACGGATCCTCTCGGGATAACCCAAAGCCACCTGTATCGGCATCCGCATATCCGGCATGCCCAGTTGTGCTTTGATAGATCCGTCCCGGAACTGGACCATGGAGTGAATGACAGACTGTGGATGAATAACCACCTCAATATGTCGGGGATCTATGTCAAACAGCCAACGAGCCTCAATGACTTCAAATCCTTTGTTCATCAGCGAGGCGGAGTCTACGGTAATCTTATTACCCATTTTCCAGTTAGGATGTTGCAGTGCCTCCTCCGGCGTCACTTCCAATAGTTTCTCACGGCTGTGATACAGGAAAGGCCCTCCCGAAGCTGTCAGGATAATCTTCTCTACGGAAACAGGATCTTCCCCCATCAGACACTGAAAAATCGCCGAGTGTTCAGAATCTACCGGTAGCACCGGCACTTTTTTCTCAGCCGCCTTTTTCATCACCAGTTCGCCGGCCACTACCATGGTTTCTTTATTGGCCAAGGCTATTTCCTTGCCGGCACCGATCGCTGTAATAGTCGGAGACAAACCGGCAAAGCCTACCAGCGCCACAACCACCATCCGGCTGGAAGGATCTGCAGCAACCTCCAATATGCCTTCCTGCCCTGCGAGAACTCCAATGTCCAGATCCCTCAGACCCTCTTTTACCAGCGGGTAAGCGGATTCATCCCCTATAGCCACTTTTTCAGGGTGCATAGCCCGGGCCTGCTCTATCAGCAAAGCATGGTTTTTGCCTGCTGTCAAACCGGTAATCCTGAAACGGTCTGGATTGGCACGCACCACCTCTATGGTCTGCGTTCCGATAGATCCCGTTGATCCAAGTATGGCTATATTTTTCTGCATAATTAGGAATTCTATTTTCTCGATCGTTTCGTCAAGGAAAATCAGAAAATCACAAAGTTTTCAGGATCCAGTGGCTGACCCTGATACCAGAGTTCAAAATGAAGATGAGGACCTGTGGTATATAACTCGCCGGTGGTCCCCATGAGGGCAATGTCTTCCCCTGCCTTAACGATGGCACCTACCGGCTTTAATATTTTGTTGTTATGCTTGTACACGGAGATCAGATTATCGGTATGCTGAATCTCAACAACATATCCTGTTTCCATTGTCCAGGCTGAGAAAATCACGGTTCCGTCCAGGGTGGCGTGAACCACCTCATTGGGTACCCCGGCAATATCCGTTCCAAAGTGATCCCGGGCCGGATCAAAATGATTGGAAACGATCCCTTGCACAGGCGGGAAAAAATGAATGTTGTAAAACTTAATATTACGCTCAGACAAAGCCATGGAGACCGACAGATTATATTCTTCCTCCTTTTCCACCTGGTGTCGGAGCAACGAATCTTCCAGAGAACGGGAAAACGTCACATCCTGCGGATTAATCACAGAACCGGTATCATAGGAAATATTATCCGGGGCTTCTCCCGCAACAATCCTTTTCATATTCTCGAAATAGATGTCCCGCAACTTGATCTCGTGTTCCAGAGAATCCAGCAGAATGGCATTCCTTACGATATCGCGCCGGATCTTTACATCGGGATAACCGGGAATAAACTCCTTCAGGTTGGTGAAGGCAATTAACAGAGAAACGATTACCACAATAAACAGAATGAAGGTGAAGAGGGTCGCAATAAAACCTGCTTTCGTAAGCCGTAATTGCCATACCTCCTCAAAGGTATCCTCTTTGGATAGGGTTAGTTTAAATCTTTCAGACCAGGATTTTTTCTTTTTTTCCGTCATCACAGAGGGCCGTTAAAAATTGTGACCAAAATTACAATAAATATTTTGAGAATAAGAAGGAATGTTGTATTTTTGCCTTCCAAATATTGCGGGGTGGAGCAGTGGCAGCTCGTTGGGCTCATAACCCAAAGGTCGCAGGTTCGAGTCCTGCCCCCGCTACAAAACAGGACACCTCGCCTTTTTGGGGCGAGGAGTTTTCTTTTTCCTTCTGCTTACGTCTTCTGAATGAGCGTTTTACCGAGAACAATCTATTGATTTTCGGAGTTAGAATTGTCGTTTCTCGGTATCGATCACCAAACCCTCCGGAAACACCAGTTTTTGGATCCTTTGTTTATGGTCCACACTCCCGGATACCCAGTATTTACTGACATTTTGTGTGAAATCAATCGTTTCTTTCAGATATTTTTTCAAGTTAGATACGTCCTCTTCCTGAAAATCATATTTTGACATTAACTCCCTTATTTGGTCATTAATCTCGTCCAAAAATGACCTATATTTTTCCTCTTCAATCTTCCCAAAAGCATAATTCTTTTCGAGATTTTTCTTATTGTTTTCTAATTCGCTCATCCTTTTTTTATAAACCGCTTCATCACTACTGTTTTTATTTTCCAGTGAGTAAAACATCTTTTTCATCTGTTTCTCAAACAAATCCAGATATTTCTTATCCAACTTATAACTATCTAGTAACTCTACAAACAGCTCATGGGCGCCGGTCTTTTTCTTAAACCTTCTGGAAGTTTGTGCATTAATTGACACCCCTTTGCACACATTGCACTTATAGTAATGGAGTCCCTTCGCTTTCACTTCATACCCCGTCAGTTTCTGTCCACAATATTTACACCGGAGGGTACCGGTCAAAGGACGCTCCTCTGCTTTTTTTACGACTGTATATCCTTGATTATTTGTTTTGAGGATTTCTTGGACCTTAAGAAAAACTTCCCTACTTACCATAGGTTCGTGATTGCCAACAAGAACATCTCCTTCAAGGAGGCTATTAGATATCAAACCACAGTAGAAAACATTCCGCCACATGGCACTGAGTTTTTGTTTGGAAATGTTTACCCCCAGGTCCTCCAATCTTTTTATGATTTGATGATCCGGCACCCCTTCAACTTTCCATTGCCAGGCCAGACGCAATTTCTCGCCTGTTTCATTGACCCATATTTTCTGCTTGAAAGAGAACCTCTCTGGATCTTTCACTTTCTTCCCAGTATGAGTATAACCTAAAGGTGCCATCCCAAGCCGGTTTCCTGCCCGGATAAATGATTTCATCCCTGGAACGGTATGCTCCAATTTATTAATATTTTCTTCTTCTGCTTGCAATAATCTTTTGTTGAGTTCATTTCTTCCTTTTGGTGTGGTAGTATCTATTTCAGAAACAATTTCTATTAGATGCACACCTATTTCATCCACTAGTTCTGTTGCCAGTGCAATGCTTTTCCCGCCGGAACGAGAAAACCGGTTCATCTTATAAATAATGATCGCAAAGGGTTTAATCCTTGCTTTTTTAACTTCGGTCAATAATCTAATAAACTCTTTACGGGTGAAGTCATTTCTTCCACTTTCGTTGGTCTGACCAAATGTCCGGGTTATAATGAAACCATGTTCCTGAGCAAATAACTCAGCAGCTTTTTTCTGATTTTCCAAACTATAATTCTCTTTTTGGTCTTTTGTACTTACTCTGGTATAGAGCCACACTTCTTTGACTTTGTTTTCTTTTGCTTCATGTCTTTTTCCGAATTGCTGGAATAGTTCAAGATTATCATTCATTTTTCAATGATTATTTTTTGAGCTAATATAGCTAGATCGAAGATTTTATCCGATAATTTTTCTGCCTCATCATCGGACAATTTCTCAAAACCCGGCACCCGCCGGATTTCTTCTTTGGTTAGTTTTGATTGAACATAAAAATCATAATAGAAATCCTTTTTCTCATAATCTGACATTCATAAAGGGATTGTTTTTTGTCCCTGAACGGGAAAGAACCGCCATTAGATGACAAACGGTAACATTTATATCCAGAAAATGAGAAAATGTTTTATTTAATAAATAGATTTCTTATTTTTTTCTATTTCTAATTTTATCAATAATGTAAAGAAAAAGTCCTAACCCTAATGTAAAAAGAGCTGTGTTAAGAATTTCATCAAATGAGACCCATTCACCGTCCACATTGTAATGTTCCCCTTGTATTGCATTAATCAAAAATCCCAAAATGCCCACACCAAATAAAAAATATGCTATCCCACCCAAACATCCGATGTTATTGGATTTTTCTTCCCCCATTTTATTTTCGATTAAAAATCATGCCAAAAAAACTTAATAATTCTATACAATCCATATAAAAGAAACCAGAACCCTGTTATTAGAAAAAATATTGCACCTGCAATTTCAGACAATTTATATAGTAGTACTTAAAAATCTAAAATAAAACAAAAGGAAAGTGATGTATTTTGTTTATCTTTAAGATGTTAAATAAAAAAATAAAAACAAAACAAATCCGCCAGCTGGCGGATGAAAAATACGAATAAAAATCTAA